>JACDDG010000464.1 GCA_013817115.1 Parachlamydiaceae bacterium
ACTCGGTTTTCTACAAAAAGATCTCTCCTCTAAAAAATCAATTGAAAGGAAATGCTTCCAAGCACTTATATCATCACAGTATCGGGAAAATATTTTGAAAAATTTTTTATAATGCGTTTGCCCTGATTTTTTACTTTTAAACTTGCAGTAAAAATAATTTTATATTATCTTCAAATTATCTTTTTCTAAGATGGGAAAGAGGAAAATTTTAAACTTTTTCAGGAGATATGTATGTTAAAATTCACTAAAACGCTAATGCTCGCAGCTTCATGCCTTATGTTATCTTATACATCTATATCAGCAGGGCACTGTGATAAAGATAGACATGGCCACAAAACATGCAGCAACAGTGATAAAGATAGACATGGCCACAAAACATGTAGCAACAGTGATAAAGATAGACATGGCCACAAAACATGCAGCAACAGTGATAAAGAGAGTCGTTGCGATAAAAAAACATGCAACAGCTCAGAAAAACATTCATCGAAATTTGTTGGAGTATATTACCGCTCGGATCTTCCAGCTAATGATCTTTCTTCCTCAATGCCAATTATCACTTTGAATGAAACTGGCACGGCAATCGTTTATTTAGGAGAAGCTTTAATTGATTTTGTAACAGGAGGAACGGTTAGTCCAACTTATGGAAATTGGAAAGAGCTTAAAAATCATCAAGTGTTGATAACGACGCTTGGCTTCTTTGGTTTAGAAAATCCAGATGCTACCCCCCCAAGTCAATTTGGGGCACAAAGATTAACTTTTCTACTTGATTTTTCTGATTTGAATTCCCCAACAATTATTGCTCGAGCAATAGTGGACCTTGCTGGAGTTCCAAGCTCAAATTTCCTAGATAGATCTGCCGGTACTCTTTTATTTAATGCTCCTATCGCTCCTCGTGAGTTAAAAAGAATCTGCGCCTTTGATTCTGACTTAACACGTACTGACTAAAAATTTGAATTGTAAAGATAATTTAAAAATGGCTTCATATTGATGAAGCCATTTTTTATTTTTGTGCATTTGCTATGAATTAGATTAAATTTTATTAAAAGAACTCATTAGCTCGGTAATTAACTCACTTTTCCTTTTGCTGAAATTTTTGGCGAAGAGATCATGAAGGAAGGGAGTTCATAGTTCCAATCTTAGGTTTCATCGTAGCCTCTAGACCGTCAAAGCCACTGTATAAATCTTTTAAACACAAATTATGACCCCAAACCAGAGCTCATGATTTCGATCATACGGATCGGTTACTATGCTAAATTATAGAGAGAGTAGAGATATCTCTTGAAATGAGACCGAACATTCCATTAGGTTGGTTAGAACAAAAAAACTTTTACTAAAGTTCGCTCACGAATCACTATTATACATGAATAACAATTTTTGTGGGTTCAGATGTGCATAAAAAAAACTAAAACGAGCTAGTGCCAAACAAAAATTTAAACTTTCAGAGAAGTTTTAAAAAAAAATCTGCCACTTAATTCATCGCTTCGATATTTTACGGTTGGGTGACTCTTTAAACGGTTGGACGATCTTTTGATATGAATTAGAATTTTGCTCCTACCTATCGAAAAAAGCACCTGTAGGAGCAAAAATTCGAATCCATATCAAAGTGTTGTCTCAACCCAATACATACGCATAGGTGCAACGTGAATGAAGCTTTTGGCAGATTGTCCCTAGATGCTTTTAAGCATGATCCCATAGAAATGAGCGCAGGAATCGGCATGATTGTCTCCGGCATCATCGTGCTTATTCTTCTTTTTTACTTTCGTGGCTGGAAAACTCTATGGAGCGAATGGCTTACGTCCGTTGATCATAAAAAAATTGGAATGATGTACATCACCGTAGCAACTTTGATGCTGGCTAAAGGTCTTACCGAAGCAACCATGATGCGAGGGCAACAAATTCTTTCCGTGGGTTCTTCACAGGGATTCCTAGAACCTGCCCATTTTCAAGAAATCTTCTCTGCCCATGGCACAACCATGATTTTTTTTGTAGGTATGGGAGCTTTGCTCGGATTGTTAAATCTTATCGTTCCTTTGCAAATTGGAGCACGTGATGTTGCTTTTCCGTTTCTTAACTCTTTAAGCTTTTGGCTGTATGCTGCTGGTGCCATGTTGATAAACTTATCACTTATCATTGGTAATTTTTCTGATGCCGGCTGGTTGGCTTATGTTCCCTTATCAGGTTATGCATATAATCCTGGTGTAGGGGTCGACTATTGGATATGGAGCGTGCAAATTTCAGGTATTGGAACGACACTTTCAGGCATAAACTTTTTAGTGACCATCTTAAAGATGCGTTGTCCGGGGATGACATTTATGCGAATGCCTTTATTTGTTTGGAGTACTTTAAATAGCATGACACTTGTAATTTTTGCTTTTCCTATT
>JACDDG010000074.1 GCA_013817115.1 Parachlamydiaceae bacterium
TATTAAGCCATGTCTCAGCTATTAAAGATGCCTATGAACACGGATTTAATGCTGTTTGGATTTTTGAAGATGATATCGAATTTACAGAAGATCCACATCACATGAGTCCTTTAATTAAAAAACTCAACTTTCTCGACCCCTCTTGGGACATTTTATATACAGATGTAGATTCAAAAAATAGTCTCGGCGAAACAATTCAAGCACTCGCGTCTGATTTCCGTCCTGATCGGAGCGATAATTTACCGCTGGTTTATTATTTGTTTAAAGCTCGAATTAGCAATGATTTTAATATTTTGCGCCAACGTTATGGTCTATATTCGTATATATTATCACGCAAGGGCATGAAAAAAATTTACGACTACTTCACGCATGTCCATTTATGGACTGCCATTGATATCGACATCCATTATATTCCAAAAATCCGCCAATATTCAACAGTACGTGATATCGTTTCAATATGGTGCTACAGTCCTTTTTCTGACACTAAACAAAATTAGTTTTATACAACAGAGGAGTTGAGAATGAATTTAAATAGCATGCCACCAAAAGCCCCTATTACTTTCCTACAAACTGAAGACCCCACAAAAGACCCGAATTTTACAATCATATTACCGGAAGGCCCATGCGTTCGTCAAAGAGGATCACGCCAAAATACTCCTGAGAATCGACATTCGGATGAGATTGATAAGAAGATAACAACTATTGAGAAATTTTCACCTTTAAGTAAAGTTGGACTATTTGGAATCGACCATGTTCTGCATGTGGCAAATCTCAATAATTGTACTTTTGATGAACCAACACATGTTCAAACCACGTCTTCCGAAATCGCAGAATTTGCAAGAACTTCTTCTTTAGATATTCCTAAGCCCCCTAAAACTTTTAATAAACTAAAGCTTAGTGTCCAGAGCTTGGAATTCCTAGGTATAGGAGAAGATTCAGAAATTTCTATAGGGTCTACAGCTGACGCATCACCTGACTCTGAAGTATCAGTTACCTCAGAATCGGGATACAATACACCCCAAGCCTCCCCTAATTACGAGAAATCCGAATTATTATTAAATGAAATTCAAAATTCAAGCAACAAATTAAAGTTAGAAAATTTTAGAAAACCCAAACACAGAGAGAGGATAGGGGTTTTTATTTTTGAAGGCACCTGAAATGTGAGGTCTATAATACACTAATAAAATTACAACATTAATACATCTGTTATCTTGGGCTAAAGATTTCGATCATGCTCAACAAAAAAAAGTGAACCCCTTTCACAAAACAAATCTTTCTATTGCCAAAAAAATGGAAACGTGACAAAATTCTATGCTTAGGGACTGGAAAGAAATAAATACTGCACTTACGGTTGGCCAGGAGACGCTTGATAATATGTCTAACGACGATTCTAATTGTTTTTCATTAACGAGAAAAGTTGGAAATGCGAGCTTCAGTCCAACAAAGTGTAGTTTTTCTGTCCAGCCCTGTAATAGACCGCTGTTGTAGGAGAACAAATGAGTCGTTTTATAGGTAAGAAGAATCGTATTGCTAGACGCTTTGGCGTCAATATCTTTGGTCGCGCACGCAATCCATTGCTACGCAAGCCGAATCCACCGGGTGTTCATGGAGCACGTCGCCGCAAGAAATCTGACTATGGGGTCGCTCTTGAGGAAAAGCAAAAGCTAAAAGCCGTATACGGTATGCTAACAGAAAAGCAGTTAGTAAAGTATTACAAACAAGCTGTTAAATCTGTTGCAAATACAATCCAACATTTCGCTCAAAAGCTGGAATGCCGCTTAGACAACATCGTTTATCGCTTGAAGCTTGCTCCAACTATATTTGCAGCACATCAACTGGTTTCCCATGGGCATATCCTTGTCAATGGTAAAAAAGTCGATCGCCGTTCATATCAAGTTGAGCCAGGAATGGTCATTTCAGTACGCGAAAAATCTCGCAACAGTGAAGTTACAAAGAATTCTATGAGCAGTCCAATGAGGACAGTACCTGAATATCTTTCTTTGTCAGAAGACACTTTCTCTGGTCAGTTGCTTGCGCTTCCTGCTGCAGAGCAAATGCCCTGGCCGCTAGAAATTAATCTCCCAGCCGTCTGCGATTTCCTAGCTCACACCACCTAAGTGAATTATTAGCCCCCGATTGTTCGTTTGAGCAAACCCTTTGAACCGAGTCCGACCCTCCGGGTCATACTTGGTCCAAAGTGTTTACCCATACGAACAAACGGGGACTAATCTTTTTATTTTCTATCTCTAAGAAGGGGCATACGCATCAGAATAAATGCAAACGACAAGGACCTTAAAGACAAAGGACAATAACGACTCCAGAGACTTTAACGACATCTTTTATCGCTTCCTAGCTGAGCTATGTGCCTGGCCCTTACGCCTCCGATTTCCTACTCCACATTTCTCCTTGCCATTTTCTGCTTTTCAGAGAAAAAAAAATTCTGTACAGTAAGGGAAAATCAGAAAGGGTCCTCATGAAATCAGACTTCATTCCTAATCTTGGCATTGGCATTGGCCTACGTATTCCCCATTACGAAGAAATCTTTCGTGACAAACCGCCCATTGATTGGTTTGAAATCATCAGCGAAAACTTTTTGGTTGAGGGAGGAAAACCGCTTGAACATCTCGACATTATATTGGAGAACTATCCTGTTGTGATGCATGGAGTCACTTTATCGATTGGCGGTGCAGCTGAACTGGACTGGGACTACCTCAAAAAGCTTAAAGCTCTTGCCCGAAAGACAAAAACTCCTTGGATTTCTGATCATTTATGCTGGGGAAAGCTTCCGGGGGCTCACTATCATGATTTGTTGCCTCTTCCCTATACCAAAGAAGTCATTAACTATGTCGCCAATCGAGCCCGCATTGTTCAGGATTTTCTTGAGGTACCTTTTGCCCTAGAGAATCTATCCTCTTATGTAGCCTATCAGGCTGACCAAATGACTGAATGGGACTTTTATTCTGCTATTGTCGAAAAAGCCGACATCTACATGATGCTAGATGTTAATAATATTTACGTATCAAGTCGCAATCACGGCTTTGACCCCAAAGAATATTATAAAAATCTTCCCCTAGAAAGAGTCCTGCAAATTCACTTAGCAGGCCACAGTGATTATGGGGACTACGTGCTTGATACTCATGATAACTATGTTTGTGATGAGGTTTGGAAAATATACAGCGAAGTCTATTCAAAAACACGTGGAGTATCTACTTTGCTTGAGTGGGACGACAACTTTATAAGTTTGACTAAGACACTGGAAGAAGCCCAAAAAGCCAAACAATATCAGAATAAACATTGCATCAAAAATCCTCTTCGACCGCAGAAAAAGCAACTGCAAGAGGCAAATACATGAGTTACGACAAAACTGCCCCGACGTCATTGAAGAAAACTCAAGAATGGTTTGCAAGTATCATTACTCAACCCATTGATGAAGATAGCCGTATTCCAGCAATCTCTCCTACAGGGGCCTCCATTGAAGAAGAATCGTTCCGTTTCATTCGTCCTAGCCCAACTTTGCGCCCTGCGCAGCGAATAGAACTTTATGCTCAACAATATTGGTGGCGCCTTCTTAGTACCTTGCAGGAAATCTCCCCACTTGTGACACGCCTTTTTGGATATCACGACTTTAATCGTCTTTTAGCCATCCCCTATTTAATAGCATACCCTCCGGATCACTGGTCGCTCAACCTGTTAGGCATTCACCTGCCACAGTGGATTCATGAAAATTATACCAGTTCAGATAAACAACTTGTGTACGATGCAGCTTTACTAGATGCAGCATTTCATGAAAGCTTTATTGCAAAGGCATCCAAGCCACTAGAAGCCGCGGTGGCTGAAACACAGGAAGATCTCGCTTACCTACTTAGTTGCAAACTTTACCTACAACCCTTTATTCAGTTTTTTCAATTTGATTATGATCTTCTTACTTTCCGCGTGGAATTCCTAAAAGAAACTCCAGAATATTGGGTTGAAAATGATTTCCCCTTTCTTAAAAAAGAAAAATCTTCCTTTGTACTCTTTCGCAACTTACATGGCCATACTGCGTGGGATACGATCTCTTCAGCCGAGCTAAAACTTCTTTCCTGTTTCATAGAGGGCTCTACAATTGAAGAAGCTTGTGATTGGCTTGAAAAACAAGACGCCCTCACTTTTAAAGAAGCTGAAAACAATTTGCATATTTGGGTTCAAGGGTGGATTATCAAAAAATGGCTCTCGACGATACAATGTACCAATACACCACTCGAATCAAGCAACAAGAGCTAATAACGACATAATGATTATACCGAAGTATAGCACTTACAAAAGAAATCTACAAGAGTCGGAACTAGTAAACTATCAAGCGAATTTTCATCCTGAAAAGTGCACATAAGCTCGTCAATCTGCCAAGGCCTAAACTGATTATGGAGATTGTCTTTAAACTTTTTAAACAATAAGGGAGTTCCCTCTTCTCTTCTTAAGCGGTGCCCCAATGGATATTCTACAGTCATAGATTCCGAAGGACGGTTATTTTTAAAGTGCACTTCCAAAGTCGTCGCAATTGAACGTTTATCAGGATGAAGATAATCAGCGCTGAAGTGTCGATTTTCAGCCGTCCGCATTTTATGACGTAACAAATCAATTCTAGGATCTTTTGCCGTTTCGTTTTCATAATGATCAGCATGTAAACAACCATACAATAAACCGATTGCAACCATATACTGTAAGCAATGGTCGCGATCAGCAGGATTGTTTAAAGGGCCTTGTTTATCGATAATACGAAGCGCTGATTCATGCGTGTGAATATCTATCGCTCTTATTTCATCTTGCTGACCTTGAATTTTTTTATACAGACCAATTGCACACTCAACAGCTGTCTGAGCATGAAACTCGGCAGGAAACGCTATTTTAAAAAGAATATTTTCCATGACATATGAGCCCAAGGGTCTTTGTAACGAGAACGCGTGCCCTTTAAAAAGTACATCATACAGACCCCAATGCGGCGCAGATAACGCTGTTTTATAACCCATTTCCCCTTGCAAAGTCATCCAAGCAAGCTGAACGCCTCTGCTAGTAGCATCACCAGCAGCCCAAGACTTTCTAGAGCCAGTATTCGGAGCATGCCGATAAGTGCGCAAGGGGCCCATATCAATCCATGCATTTGATATGGCATCAAAAACTTGTTGCCGCGTCCCCCCTAACAAAACCGTAGCCACAGCGGTCGTTGCAACTTTTACTAAAATTACATGGTCGAAACCTACTCGATTAAAGCTATTCGATAAGGCTAATATTCCCTGAATTTCATAGGCTTTTATCATCGCCAATAAGAGTTCTTTGACTGTAAATGCGCGCTTGCCAATACTCAGACGCTCACGGCTTAAGTAATCCATTAACGTGAGGAGACCGCCAATATTATCCGACGGATGCCCCCATTCTTCTGCTAACCACGTGTCATTGTAATCTAGCCAACGAATCATGCTTCCTAAATTAAACGCCCCTCTAATCGGATCCAACACAAAATCTGTTCCTGGAATTCGACATCCATTTGGAACAAGCGTTCCCGGCACCATCGGCCCCAAAAGCTTAGTGCAAGCGGAATAATTCAGGGCTGCAATAGCACAGCCCAAAGAGTCTGCAAGGCACATTCTTGCGGTTTTTAAAGCTTCAATGGAGGGCGAATTAAAGCTAAAAGCATATTCAGCGATGATTTCATTAATTATATCCATATCCAGACATTGCACGTGGTGGGATTTACATTCAAGTACATTTTGAGCAAAGATTTAATAACCCCCCTCTCTAAGAAAATAAACCCTTTTAATATTACTGAATTTAAAATAATCATTTACGGTTCAAGGCAAAACTTATTGTACACTCATATTTTTTAATTTATCGACAAGCTCAAACAAAACTAATTTTCAGCACCTAATTTATTTAACTATATTGATCGAAGAATTACGGAAAAAATTGCTGCCGCATTGACTTCAAATGTCTAAACAAGTAATGTAGTGTTTACAGTAAGGAGAACCTAATATGACGAAAGTGTTGCCCAAAAAAAAATTTCTAAGCTTGGCTGAAGAAGCTGCTAATAATATTGAACGCACAGGTTGGTTAGCTCATAATAAATTAGAAGAATTTATGAAGCCCTACGCTATTACTCCTCAACAGCTAAATGTCATCAGTATTCTGATCATCGCAAAAGGATCTCTCCCAACTTTAGAAATTGGAAGACGGATGATTCAAAAGTTACCGGATATTTCCCGCCTCATTGATCGTCTAGAAAAACTTGGTTACGTCTACCGAGAAAGGTCTGTTGAAGATCGTCGTATCGTCATCGTCCATATTACCCCTCAAGGTGCTGAAATTGCGGATAGCATCTTCAAACCCATGAGTGCAGCTGCTTCTAGGTACTTGAGCCATATGACTGACTCAGAGCTGACCCAACTTATATATCTTTTAGAAAAAGTACGTCAAGGCGAGCAGGAATAACTTGTGGATAGCCTTTATTAAATTGTGTTATACCGAAGAGCGTTCAAATTTTAGATTTTTGGCTTTGAGAAAGCCCCGAGATTAAGCGCTGACATCAGTTTTAGTCCCGGATAAATTCACCCTTTAATAATAGTTTAATAAATGTCTTTTACTTCAGTAATCAAGAATAACTTTTCTCAGAGCGGTGTTGACCTACGCATTCACCTAAACTTTGGGTTGATAGATACAAAAGATAATAGAAGTATCCTTACAAAAATAAAAGACATAGTGCTTACTATATTTAATGAAATTTGTATTTTATTCAATAAATTTATTTCACGTTTGTATGCCAAAATCACTAAGCAACGCTATCTAACTCCGGTATTAAACACTGTGGACGGAAAGTACCATTACCCTGATGCAGACTTACCTTGGAGTAAGGATGAAGAGAGTAAGGGTTTATTTCTGTGTCTTCATGGACTACATGGTCATCCTAGTGATTTTCAAAAATACGCCACTAAACACCGCCAAGAAAACCAGGGAGCTCATGTATGTGTTCCATTTATTGCAAAATCAGGTAATTGTGCTTTGAAAATCTCCGGTGATCCTGTATTAGAACTTGTTGAAAAATACCTAGAAAAATTCCCAGGCAATCCAGTGACAATTATTGGAACTTCGAATGGTGGGCGTATTGCTCAGTATGTTGAAAGCCGGTTAGATCATGAAATGGTGAACCAATTATCAGTTGTTACATTAGCTGGACTGCATTTTGGCACAACATTTATAGCTTTTTTAGAACGCCTTCGCTTGTTATGGATTCCTTGCCTTGATTCCGAATTAACCAAGGAATTTCGCTGGAATAGTCCGATGGCTCAAGCCGAGTTAAAACTTTGGAGTGACAAACAAAAGATTTGGGACGACCAAGATAAAAAAGTTAGACATTTATTTTGTGCGACAACAAATGATGAGCATGTCTGGACCAATTCTAGTTCTTTGCCTTATTCACAACACTCCACTCATAGTTATTCTGTATATAGCGGACAGTCACATTCCAGTATAGTTCCTTATGCTTTACCGGAAGTATTTAAATGGCTAACCCTGGGGTGTCACAAATCCAATTAAGCCACTTTACTCTCTCCCCCAAATGATCCAGCCACTTTCTGTTCCATTCTGCGAAAAAATGATGCCATTTCTTTTGCTTTGGTCATGAGATTTTTGGCTACTTTATAGCACCGCCGACGTTTACTGAGATGTGTTCTCCCGAGGTTTAGCTGGCTCCATTCATTTACATGTTTATCTTTAATTGCACAAAATGCATTCATGATAGTCACTTCATCCAATTCACCACAAGAGGCTGGTGCAGCTAACACAAAAGAAGTAAGACCATGCTTTGCGTCTTCATTGACTAGCTTTTTCGTTGTACCAAACAAGGCTTCAATAACTTCGTCTGAACCAAGCAGCAGGTCTCCTTCTTTGAGTCCTTCTGTTTGTTGTTCAATAAAATCAAGACATTCGCCACAGAGCTGGTATGATTCCTTACATTTTAAGGGCAAATCATTGAGCTTTTTATCCAGTTCTTCATAAGATCCAGTATGTAGTCCTTGGGTTCTCACCTCATTTCGTACCCCGATTAAAGCATATTCACTGAACATTCGAATATCTGCCTCCATATCCTTTAGCCAACCAAAGTCCTCTAAGAATTCCTTATAATCATCATCGTTTAGCGGAACGGTCATATCGCATTTTCCTGTAGCCAATTTATTCTTTATCAGCACAGCTACTGTCTTTTTCTGTAAACATTCTTGCAAATCGAGAATCATTAAAGTTTTATCAGCCCAATTGACAAGTTCATCAATGTTCATGTAGCGAGCTTTTGATCGTTGATTTGGTGGAATCAAATGGGAAAATTTGGATTGTCGATGCTTTTGACTTGTTTTATTTGCTTGCTAGGTCATCTTTAAAAATTTTGGATCGTCTTCCAGTCGCGCCTTGAAGAAGCACGCAACTTTGTGCGGGGTATCATACGTTATACGAATCTTTCGCCCTTCATTTTTTAAAATTTCCTCAACAAATGAGCGTGCACCAGCCTGCATGTCAGGTCCTCCATCTATGCAAATTTGACAAAATTTACCAACTCTTGTTTCTGCTTCTTGAAATGCATGACAAATAACACTTCCATTGCACGTTTCTACGATTTTCATGTGCAAAGATTCTACATCTTGCAATCGCAAAGGCTGATTTTTAGCAATTAATTCCTTAAAAAGCGAAAGCTGTATCCCTAAAATCATAATAACTTTTTGAGTCCCAATGCTTATTGACGTATCGGCAATCGCAATCCAATCTGTAGCTTGCTCTAATGGTTTCCTAAGATTATAAAGGCCTACTCGTTTAATCCAACGGTTGATGGTGGCGTATGAGGGAATCCGTGATTTAAATTTGGGGAAAATAATAGAGAAAAAACTTCTGATGCCTTTTGAAGTGGCTCGAAGGCTAATACTGTCTTTTAAAGTCATGAGGATACACAAGAGTATTATAGAAGTGCTATACCATGATTTCCAAGGTCTTCCAGCTTCCTTTACAACCAATTGTTCAGACTTTTGTACTTTTTTTTTAACTCTTCAATTTGTTCCTGGACTTTTTCTTTCACT
Organism: Parachlamydiaceae bacterium; assembly: GCA_013817115.1. Classification (GTDB taxonomy): domain Bacteria; phylum Chlamydiota; class Chlamydiia; order Chlamydiales; family Parachlamydiaceae; genus JACCRY01. Next base: position 9,090 of record JACDDG010000074.1, read on the forward strand.
TTCCTCTTTTATCCTTTTTTCTTCAGCAATAAGCTTTTCCTTTTTGTGTATAATTTCCTTTAGCTCAAGAATGTCACGATCTTTTTCTTTAATTTCTAATTTTAGATTTTTTTCTAAATTTAAAGCATTAGCTTCTGATACATCGTGCTTTTTTTTCCATTCGTTACGACTTTTAGTTAAATCGTCCGTTTTACTTCGAAGTGATTTTAATTTGAGAGATTTTTTCCTGATTTTTTTCTGTTTGTAGATCCCGACTTTCGTTTAATCGTTTTATTGTATCATATCGAGAGTCAAAACTCTGGACTTTCAGTCCAAGACTTTAGTTGTCACACTTTCAGTGTGATTTTATAAGCCATGGACTTTTAGTCCATGGCTGTGTTAATATCTGCAC
>JACDDG010000465.1 GCA_013817115.1 Parachlamydiaceae bacterium
CTTGAAACAGATTTGATTTGGGAGCTTGCAAACGCTAAAAATGGAGCTCTAGAAGCTGCTGATCATGTCATCGAATGGTTAAAAATCAATGGATAGAGAGATGACAAATCTCGAAAATCAAAGAGTTGTCCTGTTGCGAGAAGTTACGCAAACCCAAAGCCTAATGCTTTTGCTTCAAAAACATGGGGCCCATCCCATTTCTGTTCCTCTGCTTGCCTTTGAATCCAATGATAAAGAATTAAAACTCATCGACCACGAGTTTTTGCAACCTTTCACTTCCATTTGCTTTACAAGTGCCAATGGAGCTAACTTCTTTATTAAGGCTCTCTTACGCACTAATCTCAATCCAAAATGCTTACTGCAGAAAAAAATTTATGCTGTAGGACCTAAAACAAATGAAAAGTTACAAGAATATGGGTTAAATGCTGAAAGACTTCCGAAAGAATATAGTGCAGCAGGTTTATTGAACTTACTTCCCGATGATTTATCACAGGAATATTTTTTATTGCCGTTGGCTGAAATCGCCAAAGAGACACTTGAAAAGGGATTGCGAACGAGGAATGCACATGTAAAAGTTTTGAAAACATATAAAACTCTTTTATTAGAACCTCAATTAGATCTTGTACGCGAAGAGGACTGGGTCATTTTCACTAGCCCTTCAATGGTCAATCATTACTTCAGCTACAAGCAATTTCACGAAAAAAGTATTACACCTTTCAGCATTGGAGCATCAACTACAGATGCATTAAGACGCTGCTACCAAGGAGAGGTTCACACCGTTCTGGAATCAACCTCAGACGGTATTGTTGAATATTTAATCAAATATAAAACTACACAGTATACTAAACCTTCTATAAAGCACACATGAGGCCTTTATGAAATTTCCTGAAGTTAGATTGCAAAGACTTAAAAAAAACGAAAATTTTCGATCTCTCTTTGCTGAAGTTAGATTAGACAGCAGAGATTTTGTCGCGCCTCTTTTTGTGAAAGAGGGAATTGAACATCCTGAAGCTATTTCAACAATGCCAGACATTTTTCGACACTCTCTACATTCAATCTTAGATGAAGTCGGAGAAATTGCAGCTTCTGGGATATCGACGATCTTACTGTTCGGAATTCCAAAGAATAAAGATCATGAGGGTTCAGCCAGTTATGACTCTGAAGGGATCGTTCAAAAAGCTATTCGATTAATTAAACGCGATTTTCCTGAAATTTCAATCATTGCCGATTGCTGTTTATGTGATTATACCACTCACGGGCATTGCGGCATTATGGAACAGGGGTGCTTGAAAAATGATCAAACGCTCAAAATTCTTCAGAAAGTTGCACTCTCTTATGCTGAAGCAGGAGTAGATATTATTGCGCCCTCCGGATCCATGGATGGTATGGTGGGAGCAATTCGAAAAGCTTTGGACGAGCATCGTCATTATCTAATGCCCATCATGTCCTATGCCATCAAATATGCCTCGTGCTTTTATGGTCCATTCAGAGAGGCAGGTGGTATTGGGACCTTAACAGGAAATCGCAGGCATCATCAGATGCAACCCTCACAACGAAGAGAAGCTGTCAGAGAAGTTCAGCTTGATATTGCAGAAGGTGCAGACATCGTCATGGTCAAGCCTGGCATGCCTTACTTGGACATTATTCGTGATATCAGAGAACAATTTTCACTTCCCATAGCCACTTATCAGGTATCAGGAGAATATGCAATGCTTAAGGTTGGTGCCAAAGCACATTTGTTTGATGAAGTCAGTGCATTTCATGAGAGTTTTATAAGTTTTAAACGAGCAGGAGCAGACATCATTATTTCGTACTACGCAAAAGAAATGGCCAACTTTTTGAATAAAAGAAGTTAAAAAATTGATGTTTATTTCAGAACAAGATCAAGAATGAAAGAGATGATGTAAGAAGTTTAACAGAGACACCAAGGCACAAAGACCGGAAATAACTTTAAGCTTTTTGAACAAGCTAAAGATTTGCCGCTATCTTATGTCTTTGTATCTCCCCTATAACAAATTATAACGTGTTGGTTTTTTAAGGGGGCTACGTTGAAGAAAAAACTATAAATTAGTCATTGTTATTTCCCTTATGGGAGGGGGGACACTTCGGCTTTGTGTTGAATTTTCCAAACCTCCGGATTTTAATATATAAAATTAAACACACAAAAAGAATGGGTAAAACTCATGAACAATAGAACAAACTCGAAAGCTTTATTCGAAAGAGCTAAAAATATATTGATCGGAGGCGTTGACAGCCCCGCAAGGGCCTTTAACGCCGTAGGTGGAGATCCCATTTTTTTCAAACAAGGCAAAGGACCTCATCTTCATAGCGAAGATGGAGAAAAATTCATTGATTATGTTTTGTCCTGGGG
>JACDDG010000466.1 GCA_013817115.1 Parachlamydiaceae bacterium
CAATATTATAATATGGGGTCGTTTTTGATCGCTCAATCGGGAGCTTTCTCTTTGCCAAAAACCAAAATTTGAACGCACTTCGGTATAACATTGTAGGCGAAGATAGCTCTACGGGAAGGGCAGCAAAAAATGCCATGGATGATTTTAATTTAATCCTTCAAAAATATAAGAATATGTCGCTTGATGAATATATGCGTTCAGATGAAGTTTTTAATTTAGCATACTCATTTCTTATGGAAAAAAAATATGAAGAGTCAATTTTGCATTTTCAGCGCTCGATATTGCTTCGTCCAGACCACATTGCGTTAGCTTATAGCGGGCTCGGTCAAAATAAAAAAGCTATGGAATGTTTGGACAAGGCTCTTTCGCTTGACCCAGACTATGAACCTGCCATATTTAATCGTCAAAACATAATGTTGTTGAAAGAAGGAGAGCCGCTTATAAGCAAAAGATTAGATGTCAGTTATTACCATGAGAAGGCTCAGAGAAAGAAACTTAAAACCCACAATATGCAAACAATTAGTGTCTAAAATTGGGCTTTAGTGCCTTGTACTAGCATCAAGTAACGATTGGATGGCTAACAATTGTGGCTACGCACTTAGGAAGCATTCTGGCGCCCCTACCGGGGCGCACGTTTTGAGATGATTAGAACCCCCTGTTTCACTATCGCTGCACCCGGGGCTATTAACAGTTCCCCCTACCGGGGGATAGATCATGAAGGCTTTTTTATTTTTTTACCTTTGATTTTAATAAAAACCTATTCTATCCCCCGGTAGGGGATTGTTAATTGCCCCGAGTGCAGCGATAGCGAAACCCGGGGTTCCAATCATCGCAAATCGTGCTCTCCGGCAGGTCGTAGGGGCCCCAGAGGGCCTCTTAAGTGCGTAACCTCAATTGTTAGCCATCTTACCGTTACTTGGCCCTAGTTGGGGCGATGCAACAGACTTTTATAAGCCAATCTCGCAGGCTAAAGGTTCACTAAAAGAATAAAAATCACAAAGTCGAGACAGAGAATACAGAGAGAAGACAGCATTTGCCAAAAAAACTTATACCTTAAATTATGAGACAAAAGGGCAAAGCAGGCTAAAGAAAGGTTTTCTTTTCCTTCCGCTGCGCTCTTCATTCAGCGGCTCTGCTTTGAAAATTGGCCAAAAATTTTACACATCCTGCCCGATGCCGTTTTCCTTTAGGGAACCAATATCTATCACGAAACGATACTTAACATCGCTTTTCAACATGCGTTCATAGGCTTCATTGATTTTTTGAATTGGGATGAGTTCAATATCTGAGGTAATATGATTTTGGGCGCAAAAGTTTAGCATTTCTTGAGTTTCTTTAATTCCACCTATCAATGTCCCACCAATTTGCCTTCTTTTAAAAATTAATAATGGCACAGAAGGTGAGGGATGTGGCTCTGCAGGAGCTCCCACAAGGCACATCGTCCCGTCTCTCTTCAAAAGATTCAGATAAGGATCTAAATTATGGGATGCAGAAACTGTATTGAGAATAAGGTCAAAGCGACTCGTTTGATTTTTAATTTCGTCAGAATTTTTTGTGACGATGACTTCATCTGCGCCGAGTTTTTTGCCATCCTCTACTTTACTGGGTGAAGAAGTAAATAGCACAACATAGGCCCCCATGGCATGCGCAATCTTTATAGCCATGTGCCCAAGGCCGCCTAAGCCAATGACTCCAACAACACTTCCTTTTCCAACTTTCCAATGCTTTAAAGGGGAGTAAGTAGTAATTCCGGCACATAATAAAGGCGCTACTCCGGGATAATCATTTTCTTTAAATTCTTTTGGAACAGTTAAAACAAACTTTTGGTCGACGACTATTTGAGTGGAATACCCTCCAAACGTTTCGGAGTGGTCTTGTCTGTCTTTTCCGTTATATGTAAATGTTGGACCTTCATCGCAATACTGCTCTAGATTCTCTTTGCAACTCTCACATTTAGCACATGAATCCACCATGCAACCTACAGCGACAATATCGCCTTCTTTAAAGGGATTGACGTTTGCTCCCGTTCTAACAACTTTTCCTAAGATTTCATGCCCTGGAACTACAGGAAAAGTAGTGCCATGCCATTCATCTCGTGCGGTGTGAAGATCTGAGTGGCAAACTCCGCAAAAAAGAATGTCGATTTCAACATCTCCAGGTCGTAATTGGCGTCTTTGAAATTTAAATGGTGTTAGTTCTGTTTTAGCATTTTGGGCTGCATATCCGGTTACCTGACTCATAAGAGACTCCTTTTTTATTTTTACTATACTGCGCGCGGGCACAAATTGAGGTTTTTTGCGCGCCAAAGCCCCGCGGTTGAACGATCGGAAGTGACCCCATATTTCAAATATTGGGTCACTTCCGAT
>JACDDG010000075.1 GCA_013817115.1 Parachlamydiaceae bacterium
CTTTCACGTCCAATTGCTTCCCACCCCACCTCACGGTGACGCAGTTATTTTCAGTTACAAAGGCTTGGCTACCTTTGACAAGGACTTTCACCTTGCTAAATGTGTACGCTCACGAGCGCACTGCAGCCCCATCGGGGCAAACCCGGCGTTAGAACATAACCACCAAAATTTTTGGAATGAATTCGCATGACTCATCATCATTAATGTGGATATGATCCAACCCCGGGTTTGCCCCTTCAGGGCTGCACCAGGGGAGAGACTTCTACCGCTTTTCCAGAGCTCCGCGGCAGTTTTTAATCGACCCATAGTTTGGCCCCCTCAGGGCCTACACTATGGGCTAGACATATACCGCTCCCTCTGGAGCTCCGGACACATTGCTGGCTTAGCAACCTACGCTATTGTAACTTGCTTGAATCTCAGGTATTATTGTAAATTGAACACTTAAAAACTTAAACTTAATGTAAAAGCAAAGCAGGGTCTTATGGACGAATTGAGTAACCGGTCGCGATATCCAATATCTGTAGACAGCATAATATTTGGTTACACTGATCGCCGGCTAAAGGTAGCCCTTATTCAAAGAAAGAAGGTTCCCTTCAGAGGGATGTGGGCTATTCCAGGTGGCTTTATGGAAAATGATGAAACTGTAGAAGACACTGCATTCAGAGAGCTGGAAGAGGAAACTGGAATTCGTGATGTTTATCTAGAAGAATTCGGCGTATTTAGCAAACGAGGTAGAGACCCTCGGGGTCCGACGATCACTGTGGCCTTCTTTGCGCTTATAGACTCAACTCAATGTAAGCTAACAGCAACCGCTGATGCTGAAGTTGCCCAATGGTGGCCGGCTTATGAAATTCCAGATCTGGCTTTCGATCATAATGAAATCTATAACAAAGCCCTAACTGCACTGAGAATAGCCTTAAAGACTAAGCCTATAGCTTTTAAATTGTTGCCAAAGGAATTTACATTGACCGAACTGCAAAATCTTTATGAACAGGTATTTGCGGTGACATTAGATAAACGAAATTTTCGCAAGAAAGCTCTAGAGATAGAATCAATTGTTGCAACAAAAAATAAGACGGCAGGTCATAGACAGCGGCCTGCACTGTTATACAGATATGATTCCAGCGCCTCAGGTGAAAACACACAAGGGCTTTCTTTTTGATAGAGTTTTTAAATGAGGCTATTTTCGACTATTAAACTTAATATTTAAACAAAGGGAATTCTTGTGTCTTTTAACATCAATCGTAAGCTTGTTTGTTGTTTTGCAACTATCGGAATTGCTGCATATTACAACTCCAAAAAACTAAATCGTTTTTTTATTTCAAGAAATGAGGTCCTTGTAACGAAAATCTTGTCGAATCAGGCAGTTCCAATTTATCCTATAACGTTAAATAGATCTATTCAAGATATTACCAATGTTACCGACTCTGCGGAAAATATATTGCAAGAAAAGCTCAAGATCAATTTCATGTACGCTCATGAAGCAATTCTACATACCAATGAAGTTTTGCCTCACGGGCCTCTTAATTACACTGATGATCTGACTGGAATTAGTGTCGACTTAATGTCTAAAATGGATTCAATGCGCACAGAGCAAGATTTAATAATTCGGAACACCCTTCAATCTCATTATAATTTTGATAAAATTAACAAAGTAGTTGCAGATGTTGCCAAAAAACACAAAATCGGAAATTGCGGCGAGCAAGCTGCTGTCGCTTATTTGTACTTGAAACATGAAAAAAAACTTCGCAAGATTGATAAATTATGCCTTGTAAATGGAGATCACGCCTTTGTTGTCATTGGAAGAGATCCTCTGAGCGATATTACAAAGCCTTTAACATGGGGCAAAACTGCTGTCGTATGCGACCCGTGGGGCAAAAAATATTTCCCTGCTGAACAACTTTTTGATCAACTTAATAAAATTTCTGAAGAAATACTTTACATTCCTACTTTACACACTATCGGGTGGACATCTTTTGGTGACATCCCTCCGGAAGTATCTATTTATCAGGGTTTAAAGTTCCACCAAAGAGTAAATAAAAAACTTTTCGCAGAGAAAGTGATCACCTCTTTGCCAGAGGCATGCACAGGCAGGGAAGTAATGATTAAAGCATGCTTAATTGATTATATCGAGAGAAAAGCTAAGCCAAAGGTTCCACCTTTACTTTCTAAAATCGAACAAGAAAAGGTGGAATTGGAATGTGAGAGGTCTCGTTATTAAAATTGACGGCCCCAAGATATACCAACAATTTGATTCAGCGCCTTAGTTCTTATGTCGCCCCCACCCACTGCTAGAGGGAGTGTTCCATTCATGTGATCACGTAAGGATTGCATGTAAGCGATGCTAATTTCGTTGCAGCCTGATGCCCAAGAGATTCCTCCGCAGATATACTTATTAGGAAAATTGGTGGCAGCATTTACGTTGTTGTAAAGTTGAGAACTTGAAAATACAGGTCTTTGGTACTGGTAACCTGCTCTAAGAGTGAGATTTTCATTCACTTGATAAGCTATCCCAACTTTATATCTATCTTCATTGCGCCACCCTTGACCGGATCCCTCACTGCTGCCCAAGAGTTCTTCAAAAGTTAGCTTGTTTGAGAACGCTCGTAAAGGTTGCCAAAATAATTTCTGATAATCAAAAGCAACAGTTAAGCCACAGGGGAAATCATAGCTGAATCCAGCTGTTACAATGCTAGGACCATTAACTTTACCATATTCAGGGATAAGCCCGCGATATTTTTTAAATCGATGATTGAATATCTGTGATTCTAAGGCGATGCCTATATTTAGCCTTTCGAAAAATTTTCCTATCCAACCGATATGAAAGCCTATTCCGGGGCGATAGTCATAACCTTTATTTGTTAAATGAGTTGGGGCTGAACTTATAGCCTTTAATCTTTGTGCACCTTCATTTTTGAATTGTGACATTGCTAAGTTAACTCCGACACCGATGGAATGGTTTTCGTTAATTTTCCACGCAACGCAAGGCTTAACTATGAGTTGCAAGAAAGTTAATCTAAATTTGCTTGTTCCATAAATTGGAATGAATGTTCCATAATTGACTGCTGCACCACGGCCAAAAGTACATACTCCCATTGAAAGGCAAGAAAAATCTTTTTTGATTCCTCCCAGTGGAACGAAAAAATCCGGTGAGCTATTAAAGGTTCTCTTTGAAATTAGGGCGTTATTTTGGATTTTAACATCGTCATAAGGTCTGGTATACGTTAAATTCACATCGAATCTGTCGTTTAGAAACGCTATCCCAGCAGGATTTGCAGCCATCACAAAAGTATCTAAGGGGATTGCGACGGATACGCCACCCATGGCTTGAGACTTAGTTCCCTCTGCCGGTATTGGCACGCTGGCGTAAGCTCCGGTGGAAATAAGCGAACACATAATTGCATTAAGTTGAACAAATTTTCTAAGTGTACTCATTTCTTACCTATATTTAAGTCTTGGCACTAAACTCCACCTGTTCCGTAGTGAATATGCGAGACGAAAATATGTCAATAATTTTTTTTGTTTTTTAATTTTGAGTAAAATGTAGACGTTCTTTTTTTAAAAAAAACGAAGGGATGAGGTGGGTGAATGGAACGTTCTTCCACTAAATTCTATTTTCATAAATTTATCAAAAAGTATAGTATCGCCGTAAATCATCAGCATGTGCTGACAACTTGAAAACCATAGGAGGATGACTTTATGAACTCAAACTTAATTCAATATTCAAGCAATTCGTGGCTTCCCATACGTTTTTTTGATCATTTGCGCTTAGGATTTCAATCAGAAATTCAAGAACATCAGAAAAATAATTTAGAAAAATTGGGCGATGCTGGATTGTACCCAATTGAAAATTTGCCAAGGATTGTGTGGGATATAACTAAAAATCCTAGAGTAATTACAGCTGTAGGAACAGCATTTCTAATGTTAGCAGACTCCTATGCATTTTACCCTTCCGAGACAGAATCTTATGTGAGACGCGCTTATTCTCTTTTACCTGAAATTCCTTTCTGGGCAATAAAATTTGGAGCCTACCTATTGAGTATTGAAACCATTGCTTCTTTTGGTGCTCGCGCAGAAGGACGATTTTGGAATACAAAATTGATGCAAGATTTCTATGCCCCTACAAACAAAAAAACAGATTGATTAGCCAATGAATTATTTTCATACATTAAGGGACTTTGTTAATTTTGCTACAGCTCGTGAATTTTGGCATGAGAAAATGGATGAAGGTGTATTCGCTTATGAAAAAAATAAAACGGAACAAATAGGCGAATTTCTCATACGTCCGATTGTTAAACCTTTCGATAGTACTTTGAAGCGTATTCGAGAGCCTTATATGATAACAGCTTTGACAATTGCGGCAATTAGTAGCGTCACACTCGTTTTTTACCCTGAAGAGTGTGTCGAAAAAATTAGAAATGTTTTTCCTATAGTGTCATTTCTCAAACCTTGGATTGTAAAACTGGCTGTTTTTACTGGCACCGAAGCCATTATTTTTGGTTTTGGAACAAGAACGATTGGGAGGCTATCGCAAGGGGATTTGATAACGGCATGGAACAGCAAATCTATTGTCGCTATTCCGTTAGGTGCTGTAATAGAACAACAGTAGCAATTAAGAATCAAATTGATGCCGTTTAAAACTTATCCTGAAAATCTTTTTGTAGTCCACAGCTAAGGCTCTGCCGCAACTGGGGAAAGAGTAAAGGAGCCTTCGTTCCCTGGAGGGGGACTTCTTTTTTAAGCCTCTAAGGAGTTTATAAAAAATTATTTGTGGCCATAGGCTCGACGCTCACAAGTTTCTTTTACAGTTATTTGGGGGATTTAAAAAGAGGTCCCCCAACCGGGGACAAAAACACCTTTGTTCTCCCCACAGCTGCGGCAGAGCCTTAGCTGTGGGCTACAAAAAGAATTTCGGGGGAGCGTTTTTTTTTGTAAAACATTGAGTTAAAAGCATGATTCCAATGCCTTGCCTTACGTAGCCCCTAGATGTTTCGCAGCGATTAGGCTAGATCATTTTCTCGTTTAAGTTTTAGCTTGTTACTTAGAAAAATTGGCCCCCTTAGGGCCTACACTATGGGCTTGACTACTACCGCTCCCCCTGAGCTCCGGGCACATTGCTATATGAGAGCTAAGATTTAGATGCTTAAATGAGGCACAGCTTCGAAAATTTGTTCAAAAAACACACACCCTAAGAAACAAAGACCTGTCCATTAACAACCGTATAAACAGGCCATCCAATAAGCTTATGGTCAACACTACTACCATTCCGAACTTTTTGGATAACATCTTCTTTTTCCAGATCGACGAGAACGCAGTCTTGGTTTTTTTCAAATTCTAAAATATTTTGAATGTTAGTGCTTGTAAGCTGAGTAAACTGCTCTAACGATATTCCTTTATCTCTGAAAGCAGTTAACAACAAGGGCAATAGAAAACGAGGATCCAAAATAGTGTGCTCCCTCCCCCTAAACATGATTTTATCTTTGCTTTTCTGAGCTAGGCTGAATCCGCTACCTAGCGTCTCAATAACACCGGCATTTAGAGCCTTCCAAAGACAATCAGCTTCCGTATTATCTCCAGAGAACAGGTGCTTAGGATTTGTTTCAGCATAGATGAGTAAAGATCTTTCCTGCCCCTCTTGAATCAAATCGATTTCTCTTTGACTCGCAACATTTAATATATACAGGCGATTACTCCAACTTTCAGTGTGCTTAATGGCTTTTTCAATAGTGGGTAAACGAGTCTTCTTTTTTGAATCTCCTTCAAATGAATTAAGGATAATCGGAATGTCTTCTTGAGCTGCTAATCGAAATAAGTTTTCCCAGCCCTTTTCCGTCATGTTACTGTGATGATGCTCTAAATGTATTACAGCTCCCTTGATTAAAGATTTCTTAAAGGCCGAAACATCTAGCTCTTCATCTTTTGAATCTGAATATAAGAGATATTGGGAGTAGTTAAGGGGAATATCTAGTTTATTCAGTATGCTTTCCACTCTTCGATTTTTATCTTCCAATTCCTTTTTCATGTTCGATGTGGAGAATTCATGCGGTATCTCTATGATTGAAGTGATTCCACCTCGAATAATCGAATCGATACTCAAGTTCCACTGCTCTGAGCCTTCACTTCCAAGGCTGATATGCGGGTCGATCATTGCGGGTAAAAGATGTAATCGTCCCTCAGCATCGATTTCCTTCCATTCCTCAGAAGGAATTGTATGGGTGATTACATCGCCAACAACCGTTTTAACATTTTTTATTTTAATCATGAAGTTTTCTTTTTTACAAAACAAATTTTGAATCTATTTAGGTACTGCATGAGCCGCATTTGAGACCGCTTCGTGAATTGTTTCAGATAAAGTAGGGTGAGCGTGGCTTAGGGAAGCGAATTCATCGAGGGTCGTTTTTTTATCTATAGCTAACGAGCACCCTGCAATCATTTCAGAGGCTTGGTGTCCTACAATATGAAAACCAATGATGCGTCGACTTTGAGTTTCAGCAATCACCTTAACCATTCCTTCGCTATAGCCCATACAACGTGCTCTAGCATTCGCTCTAAATTGTGCGGTGCCGATCGTAATTTTTAGATTTCTCTCTAAAGCTTCTTTCTCTGTTAACCCTACAGCACCTACTTCAGGGTGCGTGTAAATAACATTGGGAATTGCCATGTAGTTGACGCGAGGTTGTTGCCCGGCTATGATCTCCGCTACTGCAATCCCTTCGATGGATGCCCGATGCGCTAACATGGGTCCATCAATAATATCTCCGATGGCAAATATATTGGGGGAATTTGTCCTGAAAGAACTGTCCACTGTCACTTCGCCTCTTGGACTCATCTCAACTCCAATTTCTTGCAGTCCTAACCCTTTTGTGAAAGGACGTCTTCCAACTGCAATCAGTACAACATCCGCATCCATGGATTGTTGAGCCCCATCTATTTCAACTTTTAAAGTTGCTCCCTTATTATCAGCGGTTCCTTCTAAAAGCTTAGCATTCAAATGAAAGTTCAATCCTTGTTTTTTAAGCAGCTGCCAAAGTAGGTTGCTGACTGCATGATCCATTGTTGGGCAGATTCGATCTAGCATCTCAATAATAGTGACTTCTGTTCCTAGTCGATTATAAACCGAAGCTAGTTCAACACCGATTACTCCGGCACCAATCAAAATCATTTTTTTCGGCGGTGCTGGTAGCGCTAGAGCTCCTGTAGAGGATACAATGATTTTTTCATCAAAAGGTAAAAATGGGAGTTGTGTCGGCTCTGAACCTGTAGCTAAAATAAAGTTTTTAGCTTCTAATTCTTCAATAGTCCCGTCACGGTCTATGGCTATCCGGGTGGGGCTTATGAATTTAGCTAATCCATGTTTACTGGCAACTTTATTACTTTTAAAAAGTCCAGAGATACCGGCAACAAGCTCTTCAACGATTTTGTTCTTTCGTTGCTGCATTTTCGCAAAATCAAAAGACAGGTCATTAGCCATGATGCCGAACATTTGACCGTCTTCTTTAAACAACGAATAATACTCTGATGATTGTAGCAAGGCCTTAGAAGGAATGCACCCCACGTTCAGGCATGTCCCACCAAAGGTTGGTCCTTTTTCGATGCAAATAGTTTTGAAGCCAAGCTGAGCTGCCCGTAAAGCCGCAACATAGCCTCCAGGTCCAGAACCTATGACAGCGACATCATATTTTTCATCCATATTTTTCTCACTTCGTTATGGGCCCTATAAATCTAAGAGCATTCTGCTTGGGTCTTCAAGACAGTTTTTGATGTGCACAAGAAAGGATACAGCCTCTTTGCCATCAATGATTCGATGATCATAGCTTAAAGCTAAATACATCATTTGACGAATTACGATCTGATCATCTATCACTACAGGACGTTTGCTAATCTTGTGCATGCCTAAAATGGCGCATTGCTTAGGATTCAGTATAGGTGTGGAAAGCAGTGACCCATATACTCCTCCGTTTGTAATAGTAAAGCCTCCGCCTTGTAGATCGTCAGCAGAGAGTTTTCCATCTTTCACTTTCTGAGCGTAATTAGAAATGACGCCTTCGATTTCTCCAAAGGAAAGACGGTCGCAATCACGCACTACCGGAACTACCAAACCTTTTTCTCCTCCGACAGCAATTCCAATAGAGTAAAAATGACGCTCGACAAGGTCTTCTCCGTCGATATATGAATTGACTCCGGGAAAGGCCTTCAAGGCAGAAACTGCAGCCTTAACAAAAAAGGACATAAATCCTAAACGGGCTCCATGAGCTTTAACAAATGTTTCTTTATATTTTTCGCGTAGCTGCATCACTTCAGTTAGGTCGACTTCATTAAAAGTTGTCAACATAGCTGTCGTACTTTGAACTTCCACAAGACGTGTAGCGATGAGTTTGCGAATCTTTGACATCTTGCGCCGTGTTTCACCGCCTTGAGTGTTCCCACCCTGCTGTGCAGGAGCGGAAGGTGCTCGAGCAATAGTTTCTTCTTTTGGCTTTGGTTGGCTTAAATCTTTGAGATAATCATCGATGCTTTCCCTTGCTCCGGCTCCTTTTACTGCGTTTTCTGATGGCTTTTCAGGCTGAACTTGATGGGGAAATTCTTCAGCTTTAGGTTTTTCTTTTGTTGGTTGTTTTGCCGAAGCTTCTTGGGGTGGCGCTTCTTTAGGCGATTCTACTTTTGGCGCAGCAGAAGCTTTTTCTTGAGAGGCCCCTTCTTTGGCTTCAATAAAACCCAAAACCTGTCCAATCTTCACAACATCATCTTCTTTGACGCTTGGTGTGAAAACTCCTGCTCGTGAAGCATACAGGACTTGATTGACTTTATCTGTAGCTAGCTCAATGAGCTCATCATCCATTTTTACAATAGACTCAGGGGCCTTTAAAATGGCACTTACAGTTGCTTCAACAATGGACTCCCCAAGGGGAGGAACTTTAATTTCTTCTTTCATTTTTAACTTCTTGCTTTAGTTTGGCTTGCAATTTCAAAAATTGAAGGCTGTTCTTTTGAAAAAACAGCGTTTAACAGATCTGAAAGCTGTTTTTTATGTATCATATGCGAACCCACCGCAGGGGAAGCGCTTCGAGGGCGAGCTACAGAATTAAATGTCACATTTGGGGGGAGTAGTCCGAGTAAAAGCGATTCAATAAAAGTACCAGGTCCCATGTTGGTGGGCTCTTCTTGCGCCCAAGTTAGGTACTTAAGCCCTTTATATTTTCCTAAAATTTCTTTCATTCTCTCGACGTGGAAAGGATAAAATTGCTCTATCCGGATAATAGCCACATTGTCAGCTTTAACTTTATCTCTTTCTGCTAAAAGGTCGTAGTAGATGTGTCCGCTACAAACAATTATTTTTTCAACACTCTCCATAGGCCGTGGATCATCTATAATCTCTTGAAATGAACCCATGACAAGATCTTCAATACGACTTACA
>JACDDG010000467.1 GCA_013817115.1 Parachlamydiaceae bacterium
CTATAAAGCAATCGAAGGGCGCAATGAAGACAACAGTCATCCATATCCCTATATTTCTATTCAAGTACGCTATGATCGCTCGGAGAAAGAAAAAGTCTCATATAGTTGGGATCAAGCATTCCGGAGCTATTGGCGGTATTAATAACGCAAATTGTTTTGGCCATGGCGCGCCATACGTAGATGCTAGTACACTGTATAGTATTTATTGACTACTTTTGTCTATTTGTTAAGCCGCGAATGCGTAAGCGTCAAAATTAGACATCTTGTGCGAAAATAAAAAGAGGTCCCCCTTTGGGAACATTATTCTTTTAATCCCTCCCATAGCTTCGCTGACGCCCGTAGCTCATCATTCGCGTGTTGAGTTTCAACGCAGCCCCACAAAAGTTTAAGCCCACGAACTAGATCGTTTCACCTACAAAAGATTGAAGGCTTAGCCACAAATTGTGGTGGTGACCGTAGCTCATCATTCCAACGGAAGTTCACCCCAAGGGTGAAATTCCGTTGAGTCTAAGTTGTTGATTTTTAAAATTTTACGCCTTCTCTCACCTTACGTCTACTGACTACAGGGACATCGACCGAATCAAAGTTTGGTATCTCCACATTAATAGCCTTTAGCAGCGCAGCCATTTGAACATTTGGTGTGGAGATACATTCGATCTTCTGATTTTCACCAATTTGAACAGTATTTCTACAAATCAAATACAACTCTTGAAGAATCTCTGCGACCGTTTTATTAAACGGACTCCAAGCTTTCCTTAATTCTCTTAAAATCATGTGGGCTAGCATGGTAACCAAAAGATGCCCCTCGGTGCTTTTTTTAGTTCGGACATGAATTGGACGAATTTCTAAGAAAGCCGTTTTGAATGATCTAAAATCATCTTCAACATACTTTAGGTCCTTATAGTGTCTGTAAACTTCTTCATCACTTAATTGTGATTTGGACAAGTCCGTCGTCCAAATATAGCAACCGTCAAATGCTGACACTTCTTTAAGTTTTTCTTGATCAACCGTTAAAGTAAATTGTCGATTAATTTCTAAAACATGTACCCATTCTGAAACATAAAGGCTTTTTAATTTAGATTGGATTCTTTTTTTAGCTGCTATTTGCGATGCTTTTGGCTCTTTATTTAATTTTCTGTTTTCTACTTCTACTTTCTCTTTTACCGCTTGTAGGCGTTCTTCACGTTGAATTTTGGTTTCTTCAGCCCTTATAGGATTACGACGATAAATATATCTATGATTTTCATATAAGAAGGATTTCAGTTCATCTACAAAATCTTCATATTTAATAACACCTTTATTAAGTAAAGGTTTGATTTGGGACATTGGTAAAGCTGTTATGTAATGAAAATTATAACCAGCCAAAAGTTTTTTTTGTTTATCTCTAATAAGCCCTCTATCACAAACCATAATAATAGATTCACAATTGAATCTATTTTTAAGTTTAATAAGCTGGCTTTCGAAAGTTTGAGTATCTTGAGTATTCCCTTTAAATCCTTCAATTGAAATTGGATCACCATCTTCTTGACATAGTAAACCAATCACGACGGTACGTTTTTTTTGCTTCTTGTCTCTGTTGTAACCAAAAGCTGCAAATTCATTACATTTTCCTTCAAAATAAGAACTAGTTACATCATACCAATAAAATTGCTGTGAGCTTTTTTTATTTTCAAACAAAGCATCTTCGATACTTTTTTGATTGTCACTTAACCAATGCAGGCAGTCATAAAGGTTATTTTCATCGAAACCTCTTTTCAATTTAAGTACAGATGCTATGTCATAATTTGAATGCAATCGAGTCGCCGAAAGTCTCGAGCCTTGTTCAATTATACGGGCAAATATTAACCATAAAGCTAATTGGCCATTAAAACTAGTTCCCAAGGCATCTACTATTCCAAGTCTTTTAGCAACTTCGTTAAGGACAGCGATACCACCTATTGATTTTCCTGGGGTAACTGTCACAGGACCACCAGAAGTTTGAGTATGCGAAATAGCTCCTTTAAATTTTAGAAAGGTTTTAAACAAATTAATTTCTTCTTCAGTCAAAGTGGAAAGGTTTGCTAGGGTCTTATTTTTAACTTTACCATTTTCTCTGTAGGACTGACGGAGTAAAAAAGTTTTGAAAACCTTCCCCGAGGTCTTCTTACATTTGATTTCAGCGATATACATAATGAATCTTATTAATAGTGTCTACTTTTTATACCATAAAAAACAGCTGACATTTAATGCAAGGGTTTTTTTTGTTAAAACTGTACTGTCTACAAATAAGGAGGCAGAAAGGGGTTTTATAGTGATAAACCCCTCATTTTTTTTCAAAAATGGGGTGAACTTCCGTTGGAATGCCAAGCTACAGTT
>JACDDG010000076.1 GCA_013817115.1 Parachlamydiaceae bacterium
TTTTATGGTTGAAATGAAACAAACTGTTGTAGTATAATTAATTTAATGCGAAAGTTTCGCTCGGCTAACCGAAAAATCAAATGTGATTTTTATCGGAAAGCCAAAAAATCATAAAGTCGAGTTATCCTTAGGATCAAAGGAAGAACAAAATTTAATTATTACATCTTCTCCGTTAATTGTAGCAACAATTTTTGGACGTGCTCCTGCGGAGGATCCATTCATGACAAGCAAATCATCTACAAATTTATCATTATCATTGTCTTGAAATTGTGATATTTCATATGAAATATTATCCAAATCTTCATAATCAAAGGAATGAATATCGTCTTTGATTTCAGGTTCATATGATAATGCGCCCATACCACGATTTCCAACATAACATAGACGATCTAATGGGGAAAGATTTGCGGCGTTAATACCTAATTTCATCAACTTGACGATCTAAAAGTAGCCTCCCCCAACCGTCAGGTAAGCTGTCATTAAAGACTCCAAATAATCCATCAAAACAAAAGTCTGTACATGATTGTATACCAGGTTTTAAAGGCAGCTTTAGGGGGGATAACTGTAACCCTGTTTTCAAGAATTTTGGGTCATATTCAAAATATATGATTCTCTCCCTTAATGCTAACCTGCCCATGAACAGTTTTTCTTGTTCTCTAATAAAATATACTAAGACCACGTTAATATTTTTAAAGCTCACTTTCTCCCCCTTTTACGTTTTTTGTCCTTTAGGAGTTCGTCAAGTGAAAGAAAGCTTTCAGGTGCTTTTTCTTTAAATAGATCCTTAAAATTTTCTAGAGCATCTAGCGTTAATGCAAGCCTAAGCAATGATTCTAGTGAAATCTTTCCCGTTCGTTCAAATTTTTTTATCACTCCGAAGCTGACCCCGGAACGCTCTGATAAAGTCTTTTGACTAAGATTGAAAGACAGCCTGAGCTTTTGCATTTGTTGTGAAATGTATTTAGAAACTTCATGAGGTGTAAAAAAAAATAGAGACATTATAGTGTCCTTTATCGACGTTAATCGTCTATACAAGTTATTATAGTATCTACTAATTAAACTGTCAATAGTTGCGGATTCACCAGTTTAAAAGCCGATGCTTGCACGTGTGCGGGAGAGGATGCGTAAGGTTCGGTGTGAAATTGGGGTATTTTTAATGCGCACATATAAAGGCGCAGAGGAAGGCAAGGGAAAAACAAGCAATGGGAGAACTTTTATTCAATACAACAGATACAAATCCTTCGATTCCACTTAAATTGAATTTATTTTTTCCCTGCTTTCTATCTGCGCCTATGCATCCATACTTTTACGCATAAGTTTTGACGAAAATGTTATAAGCTGCAAAGCAGCTAATTTTAGCAAGTCATTCCAATCATGCTTTTTACTTAATTTTTTTTTGAAAAATTTGAAGGAAAAAAACACCTCCAATTTTCTTTTGTACCGTATAGAAGCGGCACAGCCTAACTCGCATCAAGCAACGATTGGAGGGCTAACAATTGTGGTTAAGCAGCACTTAGGGGGCTTTCAACACGTTGCTTATGAATGCGGCAAAGCCTTAGCTGTGGGCTACAAAAATTTTCGGGCTATGTTTTAAAATACATAACTTTTCAAAATAAGATTAAGTGAAAAGCGCTACGATGCATTAGATTGGGATGGGAATGACGCGTTACAATTTGCTCCTTTGCAGCTTGTAACCATTACATTTTTTTCAAAAAATATGCGTAAAACTATGTTTGCGTCTGCGCGTCTCTCGTTAAAAATTTCATCAAAATTTAAAATAGAGAGGGGTCTTGAATAGGCTTACAGCCTTAAAAGTGGCAAAAGTAAACAAAAACAACGTGCATTGCTAGTATACTTTAATGGCGTTATTGAAGATTTGGCTGATTGAAAGCTCCCTCCACAGGCTTAAAAGATCGAAGTGACCCAATATTATAATATGGGGTCACTTTCGATCTTTTAAACCCCGGGCTTTGAACCAGCTTAGGTCATTTACTGTGTACTAGTCGACAGAAATCACATAGTAGGCTGAAAAGGCAAAATTGTTATTTGGACGCTTAAGTCCGTGCAATGTCACTTCGTGCCCAACTCTGTCTTGGAGATTAACGCGGGTGCTGTAAAGATAGGCAATAGGTAACGCTGTTGTAGGGCTAACAAGCAAGTAATCTCCAGGTTTATTTTTTACTGTACGGGAGTAAGGCTCTAAAATACCATGTAGAGTTATTGCGGAACCAACTTCATAGAAATCTTGCGGGCTTGGAGTGGCATCGCCAACAGCATTTGCAATTGCCCAAGATTCATACATTGAACGTTCATTTGGGATCCAAGTGGACATTTTAGCTGTCATCGATTTACTGCTAAACGGGTCATTCCAATTTGAAAACTCTGAATAATTTTCAGCTTTTTTAGATTCCATTAAATCTTGAGAGGTTAGTTTGGATGATTCTGAAATGTTAATAATTTCAAAGCTAACGCCATTATTAGCATCTTTATTAATAGCTTTAGGTTTTTCACGGTGGATCATTTCAGTGTGTGTTGTGTTCAAAGCAGCAATCTGGGCTGATTGATGCTGTTGTGACGTTTCTGCTGTTATCGCTCGATTTTCAAGGTAAGAGATCTTTTTTTGCAAATAAACTTCTTGAATATTGTTTAACAACTCTCTAGCTCTTTCCCCGTATTGTGGAAAGTCAGTGTATTGTTTGATCACACTATTGAGATGAGCGATAGCTGAATCAAGATTAATATTTTGAAATTTTTTTTGTAATTCGTTTTCGCTAATCATTTGAGCAGAATTTAACAATGCTGCAACTTCCGTACGCCGTTTTTCGATTTGAGCCATCATTGAAGGTGCCCCAACGTTTTCAACGTATTCCTTACAAACATAAAAACGAGTTGAGGACGGAGGGGTTATTTCAAGCCATTTACTGCTCAAAGGACTAATTGTCCCCTCAACGCGATCCCCGGTGTTTAGCTGGGCAATAACGGGAGCTTCAAGAGCCGGTTCTAAACGGACATTAACTCGGTTCCCTTCAACGGTGTTATCTAAAACAAAGGTGCGAAAAATATAGGCACGAGTATCTGGTGGTGGGAGAATGACATAGAATTCATTGGATTCATCAACAACATTTAAAAGGTCATCACGTGTGAGTTCACATAAAATAGAAGCTTCTAAACTTGGTTGTAGGCGCATTCTTACTTTGTTTCGGATAATTTTTCCAGTGAATGGTTCGAATCTGGAATTCGTATTTTCAGTAGGGCTAAGGTTGTCTTGCGCCGGTTTAACTTTGACTTCTATGATCCCGGTATATGGCGAATCAGCCGACAAGTGTAGTAGAGGAGTTAAAATTAGTGCGGATGTGAAAAAAAAAGTGTGCATAGAGTCTCTCATAGTAAGTTTTCTCTTTAATGACTGGAGCAATTTAAATTGTGATTTTAATAAATTAGATCATTTATGACAAGCTTTCTGTGTCGCTCACCTTGCTAAAGAAAGCAAAGGGTACGTACGTAAACTTTGTCCAAAGTAGTCATCCAAGAGCCTTTTTCAATTGACATTTAAGCTTTTATACATATGATATACTCGAGTAATCATCCATCGAGCCCCGCGAGGCTGGGTAATCACTGGTTGAGAAATATAAGCGATTGAAAGTTTTGGGAACACAAATGAAAAAGCATTCAGAAATCTCGCCAAGAGGCACTTCCTCTTTGCCTTTATTTAATTTGGAAGATAATCCTGTTATCGATTGGATTTCTAAGCACGGGGAAAAAATTCTCTATAGCATATTAGGAGCTTTTTCTTTGCTCATTTTGATCTATTTTTGGCAATCAGGAGCTTCTGCGAAGATTGAAGGGGATTATCAAAGTGCTTCGCGTGAATTTCAGATTTTTCAGCAAGCAGCGAAATCTGGTCAAACTCAGGAACTGCAAGACTCTTTTCAAAAGTTGACTCTTATTATGAACCAATTGCCAGACTTACATGCTAAATATGATGGAGCGATTGCACAAACATTCATCAATCTAAATGACATTAAACAAGCAAAACCATTTGCTCTCTCGACTTTACAGCGTGTAGGTAAAGATAAACTCCCATTTTATAATGAGTATGCTCAGATTACACTTTTAATTAGTGAAGGTCAGATCGCAACTGCTATTCAACGCTCTGTCGCTTTAAAGAAAGATATGATTAAAAATCTTGAGCAAATGGAAAAAGAAGCGGGAATTCAAGCTGCTGAACCAGCAATTGGTAGTTCACTTTATGCTTTTAATTTATTGCGTATTGCTTTTTTAGAACAACAGGTTGGCGATCGAGCAAAAGAACTTGAGAGTTGGGAAGAATGGAAAATGTATACTAGTCATACAAATACTCGGTCTCTGCCACCTGTCGATAGAAAAGCATTTTTTAATATAGCACAGTTGTACAATGAAGGGGCTCTTTCTTTGGATAATTATATCCAAATTCGTTTAAAATCCATAGAAGCATTGAAGAATAATTAGAGAAATGTTATTTAAAGAATTGTGTGTTTTAGAATTTTGAGGTGTCCCGGGTTTTATTAAAGAAATTCGGAGCCTGTCTCCCTGGAAATAGTGGAGCTTAAAGGGCCAAAAGGAGGTGACATGAGGCTATTATCGCGCTCGCAACCACGACCTTTGGGGATTTATAGAAGTATAGTTATTAAGCTTACCAATGGGCTGTTCTCGTCCGTTGCTAAGAATAGAAAATTAAGAGCTGCTTTGTAAAAAGCAGATGGAGAATATTTGTGAGTTCACAACCTTGCTCACTTGCGCATGGAGTGGAAGAGGTTAATTTCGATGATCGCATCGAACAACCTTTTGCCCTTCTTATTAATAAGCGCTATGATACTTTTTTTAACGAGTCACCTGCAATTAAAATGGCATCGCAGGATGTCGTTGAACTCGGAGGCTCTCTGACAGTTTCTTTCTAAGGAAAGAAAAAGATTGCGAAGGCGATGTGTGGGGAAGCTCACGCATCGCCTTTTATTTTAAGTTCAAAGATTTGCACCTTGGATTTTTCGTGGCCTACACTCGTGTGTAAATGCGAAAAGTCAAAAGAGAAAGATTTGAGAAATAAATATTGTTTGTTTAAGCGGATTTACGAGATGCAGTACTCATGGCCCTCAATCTTCCACACGCGATGAATCTTTGCATCTCGAAAATCAATCGGAATTGTTTTAGCTGAAATTTCGATGACTCGGCAATGGGGGAAAAGAGTTTTATCCAATGTAAATTTTCTTGAATTAGTACTAAAGAAAATGAGTCCTCCCTTCGACAAAAGTTTTACCCCTTTTGAAAGTAAACTAATGTAATCTAACTGTATATCAAACAGCTGTTCCATTTTTTTCGATCGAGATATTGTTGGGGGATCAATGATAATAATATCATATGTTTCTTTGGAGCGGATCTCGTCATCTAAAAATTTTAAACAGTCCGCCCGAACAACAGGATGATTTTTTAGGGAAATCTTATTTAATTCAAAATTCTGTCTGCCCCATTCCGTATAGGTGTTTGACATGTCGACACTTTTTGTAAAAGTGGCTCCCGCAATGGCAGCATGGACGCTAAAAGAGCAAGTGTACGCAAATAAGTTGAGGAGACGTTTTCCTTGAGACTGTGAGGCTATCATATGACGCATTTCGCGATGATCTAGAAAAAGTCCGGTATCTAAATAATCAAGTAAATTTACTTTGAATTTTACGCCATACTCTAGAACCGTAAAAAAGTCCTCAAATTTTCCAAGTTTTTCATATTGACGTGTAGCTTTGTTTTTTGCTCGAGTGCGCCAGAAAATGGCTTGTGGGGAGGCCCCCAATACAGCGTTTAGAACTCTCGCGGTTTCTTCAATAAGTTCCAATGGAGGATCATCGGTTTCCCTTGTGGGTGAAAAATAATGCACGCAATATCGACCAGCATAAAAATCAATGGCTAGCGGATAATGATGAACCTCTCGGTCATAAAGGCGAAAAGCGTTTGTAAATGTTCGTTTTGCCCATTTACGGATGTGTCGGTAATTTTTTCTAATGGAATTGGCAAAGGGAGAGCTTTTATCTTCTCCATCAAGAATAGGAGGAAGATCTAGTTGGATTTCGTCGTTCAATGAATTAAGCTCCTAGTAATTTTTAATATCGATTATTTATACACGTCCTCTAGAAGTCTATGGTGCCAGTGTACGCTAATGCTGATTGCATATCAAGAAACTTGGTGAAGCTTTCTCAAAGCCAAAAATCTAAAATTTGAACGCTCTTCGGTATAATGATATTCATCCATTTTTTACTTTCCGGAATATCGTTTTACATGTTATGATTTTATGAGAAGTTAAAATAATAAAGGGAGTTTTTATGATTAATGAAAGGTATAAGGAAGATAAATTGTTAGTTTGTGTAAATAAATTTATCAGAGAAGATGGGTACTCAAGTCCGGTCAAAAAAACGAGATTTGATGGCTTTATAGAATTTTTGAACAATGAAAACGAGTGTGAATATTCCATAAAGTCTCAAAGCAAAACTTCCACTATAATAGAAGGCATATTTTATAGCTTACTTCCTCGTTGTTTAGCTAGTAAAGGGATGACGAAGCTACTTGATTGGCGGAGTGTAAATACGTTCAATGAAAGTGCGAGTAAAATTCATAAGATTGCTAATAAAGTAATATTAGGATTGAAAGTTTTAATTTCAGAAGTCGCCCAGCCTCTTCTGGCGGCTTGTGCTGCTGTCGAGACTGTAGCATACGGCGCCTTATTTCTTAAAGAGTATGCGCTTGGCCATGACTGTACACGGGCGCATTTGTTGTTGGAAAGTAGTGCGTTTACTTTACTTTGGACGCCTGGGGTGTTTTGTTATTATAATCTTTTTTGTGCAAAGCCGCCGTCTGATGAGTTTTTGTTAAGAGATGATCTCAATAAAATCAAAATTTCGGTTGTTGAGAAAGTATGGCGATTTTTTGAGTAATTTTTTTTACTGGTGGAGCGCAAAGTAGTGCATATGGCCACGAAGTTAGGTCGTTTTCTAGCACTTCTGCCGGGCGCACTATGTAAAATATTAGAACCCCAGATTTCGCTATCGCTGCACCCGGGGCTATTAACAGGGAAAAAGCATGCTTAATTAACATCATTATTGAGAAGCTTGAAAGCTAATCTTAATCCTATTCCCCCGGTAGGGGCCTGTTAATTGCCGCGGGTGCAGTGATAGCGGAACCGAGGGTCTAAATCATCTTAAAACGCACTCTCTGGTAGACCGGCAGGCGCTAGAAAGCCTCCCGAGTGCGTAGCTTTTTACAGGCTCTGCAGTGCGAGATCCGCATTTGCTAAGCTTTCTTTATCCTTGTCGCTATTAACTTTTTGGTTATCAGCCAGCACTGCAGAATCTGCTTCAATTGTGAACACCTTAAATTTATCAAGATAATGATTCCCGAAAATTGTTGTTAACGCTACGTCACTAGCATCCCGTCCGTATGCAACTACAATGCGGCCCATGCGTCTACGATTATTACGCGGGTCAAAAGTATGCCAACGTCCATCTAAATAGACTTCCATCCATGCGCAAAAATCCATGGGAAATGGTTCCGGTGGGATACCGATGTCTCCAAGGTAACCTGTGACATATCGTGCAGGAATATTTAAGCAGCGACAAAGTGCTATTGCCAAATGAGTAAAATCACGGCAAACTCCAACGCGTTCATGAAAGGCCTCTAGTGCAGTCCTGTTAGCACGAGCGCGTTGATAATCAAAGATTAAGTGGTGGTGAACGAAATTGCAGATTGCTTGAACGCGTGCCCATCCCGGATTGATAGTGCTAAAGTTTGCCCAGGCAAAGGCGCCGAGTTCACTATCTACTTCGCAATATCTACTAGATAATAAAAAAGGTAGAAGCTCCGGTGGCAAATCAAGAACGTCGATTTGTGAGGCATTTGGCACGTACGGATCCCATTCTCCTTTATCTCGAATTAGGCCCGAACTGCTTAAACGAAGGCTTCCGGCAGGGCAGCGAATCCTGTTACAGTGATTGCCAAAACTATCAAAATAACCTTGCACCGGTATATTTGGTTCAATCTTAAATTGTTCATCTTCCACAAGGTCATTCTTGCGCGAAGGGTGTACGTTTAAAGTAAAAATTATTGCTGTCTCAGCCGGAAGATATAGAGTAATGTCATAGCCAAATGAAATCAACATATCGCCTCTAGGGTTTGAAAATTTTATAATTATCTCGATATAATTTCACCATATGAAAAGCGGCTATCTGTGTCAATCGCAAATTAAAATAAATGCTTTAATGCCGAGCTGATTTGCACTTCACAATACAGTTTAAAGCAGATCTTAATTTATTTTATTTTTGCACTTGCATGAAATATTCCTATTTATGTATATTGATCTTGTATGCGCCTGTAGTTCAATGGTAGAACAGTAGCCTTCCAAGCTACGAGTGTCAGTTCGATTCTGACTAGGCGCTTATTTCGTTATCAATTCCAAAAATATTTACCAAGACCGAAATCTTACCAGGTGTAAGATGCCGTCGTCAACATAAAGGGACAAGGCTTGGCGTTACAAGAACAAAAGCAGCAGCTCCAAATTACAATTAAAGACCTCTTAGAGGCGGGTGCCCATTTTGGTCACCAGACACGTCGTTGGAATCCGAAGATGAAACGTTATATCTTCGAAGCACGTAACGGCTTATATATTATTGACTTAGCTAAAACGATGCAACAAATTCGTGATGCTAAAGAAGTCGTCAAAGAAATAGTCGCTCAACATAAATCTATCCTATTCGTCGGCACTAAGAAGCAAGCTAAAGTAGTTTTGCGTGAAGCTGCAGAAGAGTGTGGTGAATTTTATGTTTGCGAGCGCTGGCTTGGCGGAGAGCTCACAAACTGGGCAACTATTAAGCAGTCGATCAAGAAATTAGAGCGTATTGAAAAGCGTATCACCACATTTGGTGCCAGCATGAGCAAAAAAGAGCTTGCTTTGTTGACTAAAGACCAAATCAAGTTGGAGAAAAACCTTTCAGGCGTGCGTTCAATGCGTAAATTGCCAGGCTTGTTGATCATTGTTGATCCAAACCGCGAGCATCTAGCTGTAGCTGAGGCCAACAAATTAGGCATTCCTGTAATGGCATTAGTCGATACAAATTGCGATCCAGATCCAATTGCTCACGTTATTGCTTGTAATGACGATGCTCTAAAAAGCATTAAAGTGATTCTACAAGAGCTTACATCCGGCATCATCGAAAAGAAAAATGAATTGCGCACAGTGATGATCAAAGGTGACGAAGAAGGAACTGAACAAAGCGAAGAATTTGCTTATCAGGGTTCTAAATACGATGACGAAGAAAGTGAAAAAGAATTATCTAGCAAAAAAGACGAGGAATAAACCATGACTCAACAAC
>JACDDG010000077.1 GCA_013817115.1 Parachlamydiaceae bacterium
TGAAGATAAATTTTGGCTAGAAGATGCCCTGCTCGATGAAAACAATGGGCTGGAAACCTCTTTTTTGAACATTCAGTGAGATAATTGCACCTAAAAAATCGATCACGTCATTTGCAAAGAGCTATAGTTTGGAATAAAGTTAGAGATATTTAAGATAAAAATCTTAAAAAAATAGGGAAATTAATTTAAGTACTTTGCCTTTTTTGTGTCTTTGTGTCTTGGTGTCTTTGTGCTGAATTGCTTTAAACAAATTCAACATAGAACAAACAAAGGCACAAAGACCATAACTCTTGATCTTTTAAACAGAGATCTGCAGATCTTAAGTCTTTGTGCCCCCCAAATTACAACTTATAACAGCTTGTTTTGAGCCACAATGTTGAAGAAAAGACTATAAAGTCACTTAAACAATCAAGTCAATTAAGTTCTTGTTCTTGATTTCACCTGCGATCTTAGGAGCCACAATCCATTGAAGGCCGTGCACTAGCCCCATATCACCTAAAGCTCCCTTGAAATTCACTCCAAGTTGCTTATCAAACTCATCGAGTTCTTGTCTAGTTCTCTTAGTAGGTTTGTAAGTACTTGCAAAAGATAGGAACGTCCAAACGAAACCACGCAATTTTTCATCATTAGCTGGATTAGAGATATAGTTCCAGGCTTGACGATTTATCCCAATCTTCAACGCACACCATGCAATCGCCTTCACAAAAGAAACCGCTAACCATTTAAAAGGTTGGATCCAATTCTTGCATACATTTTCATCAATTTTTTTCATTGCGAAAGAAACCAATCCTTTCTTAAAGAGATTTTCCGCAACTCTGTCGTGACCGACTAAATTATTGTTAGCTTTTAAATGATCTTCCAAAACTTGGAAAGAACCTTTATCTGAGTCACTTACCCCCAAAAGATCTATAGCCATCAAGACGCGCTGATCGCGATTTGTCACTTTCGCGATTTGATCCGCAAGAATTTCAGTGGCCTTATTCATACCTGACGGCTGAGCTACCTCAGGTACAGGAAGATCTTTTGCACCATTAGGGAATAATATTTCAGTAAGTTTTTTAGCAGATTCTAATTCAAAATGTCGATTTACTACACGTTGCTTAAAATCAGCCTTCAAGTCGCCCCGTTTGATATCAATTTTTAGCTTTTTAAGTGAATCAGGACTTAAATCAGACAGTTCTTCTTCACTTAATTTAGGAAAGCCAGGAGCAACAGGGCCATTTCCCAGCGTAGGTAATGCGGCGGACAATGCTTCTGCCATAAATTGCTTATCAAGCAATTTCTTAACTTGAGGCCCATCCATCACTTTAGCGATGCCCGTATTAAGAATCGACTCGATGACCTCGCCGACTTCTACTCCTTCGCCTTTGCCACTCATTGCGCCTATAATCATTCCCTCTAGGGCTTTAACAAATCCGCCCATACCAACTAATCCATCCCTTGAAAACTTCGGATTTTTATAATCGATAAGTTTTCCTTTAACAAAAGCTTGAAGTTGACTTACATTGTGATCAGCATCATCTATTGGAGCAGACGCTAATGCATCCTTAACAACCTCAAATTGAGCTGCATATTCCTTAATAATTAATTCGGAAAAGAATTTTGGTGTCAAAATATCGTAGAGAGCTGTCGGAAGAATCTCTCTACGGAGATCATTCGGAAAGAACTCTTCTATCCATTTCTGAGCTGTAGAAGCTGGATTCTCGCTATCGTAAGCTTTTATCAAACTACCGAGTAATTCAAATACACGTGCTTCTTGAGTCTGATTTGGTTTGGTCTTTAGCATTCTCGCAATAGCAATAGTTACAAGAGCGCGAGATGAGTCCTTAAGTGCTTGTGAAGATTTTTTATCTTTAAGCACTTCAATTGCGACACCATTGAAAAGAGAAGGGAGTTCGGCGACTTTATCTTTTTCAGCATATTCATCAATGGTTTCATCTATCGAATCACAGATGACTTTCACCATCTCGACCAAACCACCACCTTTAGATATCGATAAATTTGCTGCTCTCTCTTTTTCTTCAATATCTAGATCTAAAACAAAGAGTTCACTAAGAGCATCCTCAAATTTATTCGCGACAGCATCGATTATGCTCGTTTTTTTACTTAGAAGATTTTCGAAATTTCCAAGTGCCAAAAATTTTTCCACTTCGTCTATAATATCTTTGCGAGTAATAAGATCTTTAAATTTTCCTTGAAAGATTTCGTTCCATGTACTTTCAGGAAGAAATTCATCAACAATTTTTTGAGCAATCGTTTTGCCTGTCGACCCTAAAGTCACTTTCAAAATGTTATTTAATTTATTTCTAATGTTCTCAGCAGATCTCTGAGTTGCCGATTCAGAACCTTCAGCAGGAAGTAAGACCTCGCCAAGCAATAAATTGACAGCACGTTTAATTAAAACTTCGCGGGCATCTTTAATATTATTATCCGCAGTTTTACTTAAAAATCCTTTAACAAGCTTATCAAGAAAATCGGGTAATTTAGGACTTATTTTTTTTTCGTCTATGGCAATATCATCCATTATAGAATAGATTTTATCGAGAATATATACAGTTATATCACTCTTAGATTCCTTTAAGATTCTATTGCTTTGTACATAAAGGTAGCACTCTTTGTGCATTTCTGGAGTTACTGGAACTTCAGGACCCATTTGCATTTTCCTACGGTACTCAGCAATTTCTTCTATTGTAATATTTTCTCTAAAAAATGGATCATTGACACTTGCAGATTCCCAGGCAGATCTCATCACATCAATTTTAGCCATGCAATCCTGATAATCACTTGATTCTGCATTAATAATAGCCACTAAAGCTTCTCCCTTTTCAGCTTTTTTCTGAAAAGGTTCTTGGATTTGATGGAAAGTTTCGATATACGGAGCTACAAAACCGGCGATCAATTCCTTAGTCACCAAACTTTTCGCTAGCGACGGAACCAATTCATTCCAATCTTCGTCCGTAACTAAAGTATCAATTGCATTGTAAGCAATATCCCAATGAACAAATTTATTAACATCAACTAAAACTTTGCGCTCTATATTTTTTTTAGTGTCGACTATTGTAATTTCGACGACTACACGGCCTTCAGGGTCAAATGAAAACTCCTCCGGGAATGTTTTAACAATTTCATTTTTTCCTAAAGAACCTCCTGCGACTGAAAGATATGGCAACACAGTCTGAGCTGTTAATCGATTAAAGCTAGAGCATTTCTGTCCCTCTTGCAGAGCATTTAACTTGTAGCAATCTTCACGAATTTCAGGAATCATTTCTGCTAACTTTCCAATCAACGTATCTTTTGCTATGGGGGAAACGTCAAAATTTCTGCTATTGATAAACATTTGTGATGAGGTAAGTGAAGAAGCCAACCCGCCCGATAGTACTTTACCCAAAATTGCATAAATAGAACTGCTGATCATATTCGAGACGGGTTTATTCTTATCAGTTTCTCTGTCCATCAACCTTCCAAGAACATCTTTAAACCATTCAATATGAGGCGAATCCTGATCATCTTTTTTCAAGAAATCTTTTAAAATTTTACCCATTTTTTTATCAATGTATGTACCTAATCCAGCCCATTTATCTTCTTGATTGATAACAGTGCCCTTACCTTGAGATACAAGTTCTTTCATATGATTTGAGTGCTCATATCCCTCCTTCAGATAATCAATTAACCATTTTCCAACTTGTGCACGAGGAATTATATCTCCGAATTGTTCAGCCACATATCTATTCCAAAGGTCTTTAGGAACGATTAAATCTAATAATTTTGTTGTAAATTGATCAAGAATTTTATTCGATTGGGCCCATACATAACACTCCTTAAACAGCGCTGGAGAATCTGAAGCATCAATATTCATTTGCTTGCGATAGGCTGCCATATCTTTTTGGGTGATCTGTTTTTTAATTCTTGAAAGAATGACCTCATCCTGAATCCAAACATAACACGCTTTGTATAGTTCTATTGAATCCGGAACATCGGATTGAATAGTCATTTCTTTTCGGTAAGCTGCTATTGATTCTTTCGAAAGAGCTTTAGTGAAATCAAAACCTTCTTCAGGTAGCACCACTTCGCATGATGCTTTTAGGGCATCAATGCCTGCAAATCCATCTTCCATTGTTTTAATAACTTTCCAGATAAGTTCTGTAGCGCGTTCTTGGGAAGATAATCCATCTTCATTTGAATTGAGATGAAAGGCAAGTATTGATTCAATAATTTTTGGGAGAGAAGAGCCAATAAGTTTAGCAAATTCACCATTTTTTTTGATTGCATTACCAAATAATCTATCCAAGACAGAAAAATCCACATTGCCTTTATCAGTTTTTTTGAATTGATCTTCTAATATCCCACCCAAATCTAAATTAGGAAGCTTTTCTTCAACAGATTTGACGATATCGTTGATTAAAGGTCCAAAACATTCTTTATCTTCTGGAGAAAGTAAGAATGGATTAGTTATTGTCGAATCAATTTGTTCCTCAGCTTCACGAAAAGCTATAGTTTTTTCATATATACCGGTGACGTAAGGAGCAAACATTTTGTCGGCAATCTTTTCCCATAATTCACTCTTGCGAAATTCTTCAGGAAGTAAAGAATTAAATAATTCCTTAGGCACTATATCGGCAGTGAGCTTTCTCGCAAGATCCTTAAGAAGAAGGTTTCTATAGTGGATATCAAGAGCTTCAGGAGATTTTTCAAATTTGATCTTTTCAATTCCAAAACTATTTGCTAGAGCTAAAAGACCCCCTTGCTTCTCATTAATATTTAATTTTTGGAATGCAAGACACGTATCAGATATAAGTTCAAAATTTGATAAAGCATCCTGCAAAAATTTGTCAATAACATTTGCGAAAGCATCATCAGCTTCTAAAATATTTTCCTGTGCATTGCCTTCAACTATTCCCTCAATATTTTTTTCCTGATTGACTTTAAGGCTTATTATGGTATTTCTCTCAATCGTATTTGAGAGGACTATCATCAATATATCTTTGACCATTGATTTGGTTTGCTCTTTAAACTTGGAATTTGAGGAGTTTTCTGCTGAAAGTTTTCTTTTTAAAATTAATTCGGCTTTATCTCTTAACGGTTTTTTCATGATAGGACTATCATTATCATTTTCCGGTAAAGGCTCCCCTCCCCCATTAGATTTTTTTAGCAAATTAGAAGCTGCATCATTAAGAAATGAAAAGCCTAAGTCAATTTCGTTTTTTTCAGCC
This sequence comes from Parachlamydiaceae bacterium, assembly GCA_013817115.1. Classification (GTDB taxonomy): domain Bacteria; phylum Chlamydiota; class Chlamydiia; order Chlamydiales; family Parachlamydiaceae; genus JACCRY01. Next base: position 5,211 of record JACDDG010000077.1, read on the forward strand.
ATCTCTTCAATAGTTTCTACCGATGCATTTAATATAACATTAATAAGCTCTGGAAGTTCTTTAACATTTGTCTTTTTAATAAAATCTTCAGCAATTTTCCCTTGTTGTGATAAATTAAGAGTATGTTCGTGAAATTTTAAAAATTTTTCCCCAACTTCTTTATAAATAAGCGGTAAAATTTTATCCGCTGGGAGAAGTTTTGAGAACAAATTTGAAAACTTTTCAGGATTAAGCTCATTTTCTAAAGAAAATTTGGCCAACTTATTTGCTTCTATTTGCTTTAAAATCTGGCGAGCTTCCATTTCCCACGTGACATCCTTCTTTGCCAAAAGTAATTTAGCCCTATTTGAGTATTCAAATCTCCAATTACGATTTAAAGTCTCCTGGTTTTCCCAGCCTTCAAGGATACCAATAAGATTATTATGTTTCGCAGTAATATCTTTTTTCGCATCTTTATTTAATTGATCCCCCTCAATCCAAGCTTCTTGGATCAATTCCTGAGCTTCTGAATCCCAATTTTCAAAAATTTTGAATGGCTGCTGGATAGCGTCAGAAGTATTTGAACGGTCAATTAGTGTCTTAGCATCTGAAAAATAAATGGGATCATTTGCATTTTTGGAGACACTTTCTAACTTATTTTTTAAACCTTTTTGGTTTAACTTATCGATAGTGTCTAATTCTTGTTGATAGGTAGTAAACTTTGTAGCAAATCGATCTAATATTCCATTTAAAAGATTTGTACGTCGGTCTTCAGGTGTCTCCCCTACTTTGGTTGGCGTTAGGATGACAGACAGTATGGCTTTCATGCACATTCTAAGCTGGTTTTCTATCATGTCAAGAGACTGATCAACGATCCTTCTATCTTTTTCAGATTGAGTTAAGCATGGAAGCCCTTTAAAAATGATCGAAGAAAGGAAATCTATAGGACTGAGTGCGAATTCTTTTTTTTCAACTTTGGATTCATCAATTATATTTTTGTCCTCTTCAATTACAACATAAGGTGGAATTCCAAGAGATGCGAGAAATTTTTCATTCCCTTCTTTAGAAAGGGCAGGATATTCTCTTAAAAGAATTTCTGGGTTGAGTTGATTCAAAATGACTTCTTTCAGTAAGTCTTTATCTTTATCTGCAAGAACAGATTCTTGAATAAGTCGTTCCAAAACGCTATCAATTAGTACATTTTGTCTTTCTACCCCTATTAATTTAGGATTTAAAATTAATTCATTTACAACGGCGGAAATGACTTCTTGAATAGTTTTTTTGAGTTCTTGATTCTCAGATAAAATGGTATTTAATTCTGCTAGGACGAAATCTTTATTGTTTTTTTTACGCAAAGGTAAATCGATGGAAATTTCCCCGGCCTTGACCAGGGGCATAACCCAATCTTCAACAATAAAATTAGCAAACTTCGAGGAATCTTTATGCAGATCTAAAATAGGATCTTTACTTTTGGCTTCAATATTTTTTTGAACTTTACACATTTCAACGCCAATCTCGACAAAATTTTTCTCAAAATTTTTGCGACCAATATCTGGAAGATCCTTAAATAAAGAAACAATATTAAATCCAAAATTTATAAGCGCTGACGGATAAAACGCCTCCTGTAAAAGTTGTGGCTTACTTTTAATTTCTTCTTCCCCAAGCCCCGCATTCTCGATCAAACGGTCAAATATTATCGATAAATCTTTTCTAAGGGCATCTTCCCCTTCCTTCGTTTCCGGATTGTGCTGAGCTAAATCTAATTCAGATACAAATCTTAAAATGCCGGCGATCAGATGTCGTCCAAAATTTTGATCATCAAACTGGAGGGGTAAATCACTTTTTCCGTTCATGGAACCTATAAAAAGTAAAACATCCTTGATGATAATGGACGTATTTTCAATATATCCTTCATTTGGCTTCAAACCCACAACATCAAGCACCACGAAATGGGATAAATCCGCAATGACTGCATTCCATGAACTTTCATTGCCCTCAATTTTCTTTGCTCGTTGTGGCTCAATTGATTTATTATTAATATTATTAATATCATTAGATCCATTATTATTGATAATTTCTTTAGAAACTTTCGAAGTCTTTTCTTTTGTTTTATCAACCGGCCCCGTATAATAATTAAAAGCCATTTCTTTAAAAGTTGAAATTGGACCCATAAAAACACCTCATTCTGATTAAAAAATTATGTATAGCGTTGAAGCATCAACTGAATATCAGTTTATCATATTTATCATACTTACGATCTCACTTTATTATATCTCACTAACATTATTAATTCAACCTGCATGTTTGATTAATTTATTTTTCACAAATAATATTTAGAACTTAAAATTATCAGACTTACGTTTTTTCTCCTCAAAATCGGGGGAAAGGAGCATATTCCGAGATAAAAAGAATTATCAGACGTTATTCAGGAATGGTAATGGATCTTTAAGATTTAATGAAATTTTAAAAAAATCTGGAATTTCATTGCTGAGACAAGTATAATAAACTTTATACACTGCGGTATAACGGCTTTTCCATGGAGCACAATGAATCTCTTAAATGATTTCGATAAAGACAAAGCAGCGCTACAAGAAGAACTCGCAAAGCGTAAAAAAAATGCCAGTAAGAAACTTCGCTCTTTAGAGTTCTCGCATACCGAGTGTTTGAAATGGCCTGAACTTTATCACGAAGGAATTCTATTGCAGGCAAACTTATATCGCTGGAATGAGGAAGATCGTAGCGTTATTGTTTCTGATTGGAACAATGAAAATCAAATGCGCACGATTACGCTTTCAAAACCTTTTAATCGACAAAAAGAGATAGCTCAGCGTTTCCAAGCAAGTAAGCGGCAACGGCTAGCTCTTCCAAGAATAGAAAGTGAGATAGCCAAAGCAAAAGCTACTTTTGACGACCTTCAAGCTTCATCCGAAGAATTAATGTCTATTGTGGAAGCCAATGATCTTATTGCTTTCAAAAATCTTTTCTTAAAGAAACCAACAATACAATCAAGTACCTCGAAAAAATTAGCAAAAGCATTGCCTTATCGCGAATACGTAAGCAGCGCGGGACTGCAGATCTGGGTGGGTAGAAAAGCCAAAGACAATGAAACGCTCACCTTTAAACTTGCAAACGGATCTGATTATTGGTTGCATGCGCATGGCTATCCCGGTTCCCATGTCATCATCAAATGCCCAAAGGGAAATGAGCCGGATAGCGTGACCTTACAAGAGGCTCTCCAGCTGGCAGTTTACTTTAGCAAAGCTAAAGATCAAGGTAGAGTTGAAGTTCTGGTGACTCAGCGAAAATACGTTTCTCCTTATGGTAAAGGAAGTAAAAACCCCGGCAAAGTGCAAGTCTCAAAGCACAAACTTATTTCTGTTAAGCCTGATCCTGGCTGCCTTGAAAAGCTTATGTAGCTTAAATCTCGCCCGAAAATCTTTTTGTACCCGCTGCAAGACTCTGCCGCAACTGTGGGTGTATACCGAAGTGCGTTCAAATTTTGGATTTTGGCAAAGAGAAAGCTCCCGCGATTGAGCGATCAAAACCCCATATTATAATATTGGGTCGTTTTTGATCGCTTAATCCCGGGGCTTTCTCAAAGCCAAAAATCCAAAATTTGGACGCACTTCGGTATAGAAGCTCGTGGCTCGAGGGTTAGCAAAATCAGCCTTTTTCTCTTGGCAGTTTATAGACATATTTTTCCAGTCCCGGAGGGTAGGGTGTATACTCGAGAGCGAGTGATTTTTTGATTTTCCAGTGGCTACAAAATGCCATCCGGCGCGCTTTGCTCCTCATCAATAGCTCAGGCTATTGAATCGTCGCAAATCACACCGGGTGGCATTTTTCGCAGACTGGAAAATCAAAAAATCACTCGTTCTCGAGTATAGAATTAAAGGTAAAAAGAGTGAAGGATTTTACGGCAAATTGTGTCTTTTCAAGTCATTCTGCAAAAGACAAAAATGGTCCGACATAGGTGCCTGACGAGATATTCTGATATTTGCAAAAATAATTATTTTCCTCCCAAGATATGCAAATGTCAGAATGTCAGGTCTGGAACCTAGTACTGCGTTCGATAAATCCGCTTAAAACAAAAATTATTTTAAGCTCAAAGATTGCACCTTTGGTTTTCGTGGCATACACCAG
>JACDDG010000468.1 GCA_013817115.1 Parachlamydiaceae bacterium
TTATTAAACCTTATTAAAAATAGTTATTTCCATTCGATCACAAATTTTGTAAGTCTAAGAGTCGGTTATTACTTTTTATTTAAAGAATATCACAGAATTCATATTATTTTCAAGATGAAAAACCTTCATGTTCCCGTAAAGTAGAAATTTTCCGCTTTTTTACAAATTCTCAAGAGTTCTCCGAGCACTCAATTTTAAATTTTTTTTGCTTTGAGAAAAAATCTAAAATTTTTGAATACTCTTCATTAAAAGTTTAAGTATTGTAAAATTTGTATTAGGAAGTTATTTGAAGTTAGGTCATGTCAATTTTTATTTTGTTGTTGATTTATTAAGTCGAACCTAGTATAATACATAATAAATGGGCGGTTGGTCTAAAAAAAAATTCCGCTGATTTCTAATAAAATATTATTTTAAAGGTTTTTTTATGAATGTAACAAACTCAATACTCTCTAAAGGGAGCATAACGCTGTTTGGGTATCCAATGTATAAAAATAAAGCATACCAAGCGATGACCGAAGTGAAATTCGGAGATTGTTCATATTACGTTGATCACAAGGTTTCCGACCTTATTTCTAGGGATTTTATAGATCTATTTGCAAGAAACCATGGCAATTTAAAAGATAGCAAAAACCTAACTTGTACAATTAAAAAAATTGTCGATCAAAGAGAGCGAAACCGCTTCATTAAAAAAATTTCTCCTTTTCTCTTAGATTGGTGTAAAATAAATCAAATAGCTTTAGATGATATAGCAGTAAAAATCTATAAGAACTGCATCCAACAGCCGGAATTTTCGCATTCTGATGGATGCATGCAGGGGGGTCTGTGCGTAGAACTTAGGGATAATGGACAGACTGTAATTGATCCTTTTTCAGAGCCGGAAGCTGAAGAGAATGCCTTTGCTTTAAGGTCGTCCAATCCTTCATCTGCTGCCATTTCGATTGAGGAAAGATTACCCGGGCTGGAAGCCTTAGACGAAGGTACACCAATTTTCGAGGAGACAAAAAAATCTTATTACTCTTCTCCAAATATGAATACCGCAATTGTATTTGATGTTAATGGAAAATCATTTCCTATCAAGTTTAGAGATAATCAGCCTGGATTTGTTGCCTTTACAGATCACCACCAAACAAAACTCTTTATAAGACAATCTATTGATTTCGCGGGTGGGACCGAAAAAAAAGTTTTTAATTTTATTAATATTCCATTTAAATCTGAAACTAATACTATAGATTGTACTGCGAAAACCATACTAAGTTGTAAAAGCTTATTATTGGAAAAAGAAATTGGATTTTTGTCGGAAATATCTTGCCCTTATGTCATCAATAATCCACCTACATTTATCGCTGTAGCCAAGATGCCGGAAGGATCTGATCTCATAAACACCTTTGAATATTTGGTAACTAAAGCAGACGGAACGTTAAATGTTGAATATGTAAAAGAAAAAAAGTTAAGCGATGCCCAAATTTTGAAATATGCCCTACATATTGCAAAAGGATTGCAATATTTACACGAAGATAAAAAAATATTACACAGTGATATTAAAGGTGATAATATTTTAATATTCGATGATATTGCAAAAATTGCCGACTTAGGCTCTTGCTGTGCAGAGAGTCGTAGCAGCCAACATCTTGATTTGACAATTCGATCTCCTGAATTGCGTCATGGCCCCCAAGAAACGTCGCTAAAAAGCTACCCTCATGATATGTTTTCATTAGGTTATACTCTGTATACCTATTTTTCCAGAGGTGAAAAGCCTTATTTTGACAATAGTACGCCCTTTGCTGAAGGGGAAGAATCGCATCAAAATAAGCTTTTTAGCGACTGGCCAAAAGGTGGGGATGAAGTTGAAGAAATGATTCGTCAATTGATATCAAAGCTTTTAATTCTAAATCCTAAAGAACGCCTTAAGGCTAAGGAAGCAGTAGAATTCATTGAAAAGATGCCTGCTGAACTGGGGTTTGGACAAAACCTTTGATACAAGTCCGCTCCCTTCTACCTGGTGCTTCGCACCAGCCATAGGCTCAAGCGCACTTACAGTGCTTACTATAAGTCAGGTCTACAGCCTGATCAGACTCCACGCATACTCCTAGGGCGATGTCCACTCGCATCAAGCAACGTGTGGAAGGCTTAAAACGGCGCTTGCGGTGTTTGGTGGCTTTCTTGCGCCCCTACCGGGGCGCACATTTTTGTGATGATTTGAACCCCCGGGTTCTGCTATCGCTGCACCCCATACTTCTACCCACATCTTTTTCTTTACAAAAATAATTTTTTTTATTTTTATGGCAAAATTAGTTGATATATTCTAGAATACATTCTCAATACATCAACGATAGGTTTTAC
>JACDDG010000469.1:0-528 GCA_013817115.1 Parachlamydiaceae bacterium
CGATTAAGCGATCAAAAATGACCCAATATTATAATATGGGGTCGTTTTTGATCGCTTAATCGCGGGAGCTTTCTCAAAGCCAAAATCCAAAATTTGAACGCACTTCGGTATAAGTGCTTTTTTGCTACTCATGACAAATTTCGACCCTCCAATTGCTTTACTGTCGAAGAGATAAACTAATTGAAGACCTTACGAACGCCAATAAATTCCAGCGTAAATAGAGGCCAAAGTCATCACACACTGCTATTAATTTGACCTCATTCGCGGATTAACATTCAACACGCACTATAACTACTGGTAACCGATACTCTTTAAACTGATAAGAACAGGTTTTATGAACAATAATATTGGGTATGGAATAATAAATACTGTGTCCAGGCATGCAAGTGGTCAAGAAATAAAAAAAGATGAACCCAACACTAGTCCTCTGATGAGAGCATGCTTGAAACCTTTAGCTTTCTTACAAGTTAAAGAAGGAACATTCGAGAATAATGACTCCGTTAAAAACGTTAATGCATGCGTCATGAC
>JACDDG010000469.1:538-2339 GCA_013817115.1 Parachlamydiaceae bacterium
CCACCACTGCAGTCGGAATTTGTGTTGCATTACCCCCTGTAGGGCTATTAGCAGTAGGGGCCGTCGGACTCAAAGCACTTCAACTACACCAAAAAGAAAATAAACAGGACTTGCCCTTATCTAACGATATTTTTTTAGTTTTGGATGATGAACAGAGCCAACAGAGCCCTTTTAACCTGCACGTATGCAACATCGAAAAAGCTGAGTTTAAATTGAAAGCGGCAAAGGATCTAAAAGTAGAAATACAGGAATGCAAAACAAAAATTAAAAAGAATCTAGAATCTAGAGAAGAAGCGATACGCAATTTGTCAAAATTCATTGACCCTGTAACACTCCAAAATTACACCATACCAACTCATGCGAGACCCCTGGTTATTAAAGCAAAGTCACTTGCTTCAGATAAACAGCAAATCGAAATTGAATTAGCATATAAACTTTACAAAAATAGTACAAATATTATTGAAACAAAAAAAGTTGCGAAAGACAATTTAAGTTATGAAATACCCAAAAGACATGTGCGTCAAAATTATAAAGATTTTGTAATTGCATTAGTTGATAAAATTCCTAACTTACAGCTTGACAAGGCATTATCCTCCCCTAATTTTGCTCAAAGTTTAGATTTAAATAATAACGGTTTGAAACTTTCTGATTCTGACCTCATAATCGAAACTGGCGGTACAGCAATAATCGATCGAGATGATAAAAAAGTTGAATTAAAATGCGTTACAAGAGCTCTCATCGAAGGCAATGTCTATGATTTAAGCGAAAGTAGAGAAAAAATGGCTTATTTAGATAACGATTGTCTCTATTCAGGGAAATTTGATGCACGTTATCACGATATTGTGAAAGTATCTAAGAATATTATTACTCTTTGCGATGGAAGTGGTCATGATGAGCATGCCCGACCGGCAGCTCGGATCGCTTGTGATACAGGCCACAAATTTTGTGAAAACAATCTTGATCGCTGTAACACAATTCGTCAAACTCTATATCTTCTCATGAAAGCACTTAAAAAGGCATCTGACGCTATTGACATCTTTGAAGGACAAACCACATATATTCAAACTGCTATCATCGGTAACATGCTTTTGGGAGTTAGCGTTGGGGATTCAGGCGCATATGTATTTAGACAAAGAAAAGAAGCTGGATGGATGGTTATTAATCTTCTGGGAAATACAAAAGGAACTCTTGATGCCTCAATTTCGGGCGGACAACTTGGCAATGGAAGTGACTTGCATAAGACTCATGTATTTACTTTTAAATTAGAATCGGAAGATGTCGTATATGTCTGTAGCGATGGAGTTATAGACAATCTTGATCCACTATCCAATAAAATTTCACCCAGATCAGTTAAGGGTTCGAAGATTACCTCACCCACATGGGAAATCACCTCTTCAGATCATATTGATCTGGCTCTGAGTCACTCGAATAAACGGCTCGAGGAAATCGTCAAAGATTGTAAGTTGGGAAGTGATATCCCCTATGCTATCCATAATTTTGTTCAAGAAAATACAAAAATGAAAAAAATTAATTTCATGATTAATCCATTGTCTTCAGAAAAAGACTTTCCGGGAAAATTAGATGATGCAGCTGCCGGGTATTACATTTACGACATTCACTCAAATGATATAATTTAATGAAATAATTTATGTGTAACGTTTAAGCGATCCTGTTTGGTGTTTGCAACAAATCCAAAATATGGACGCACTTCGGTATAATCAAGGAAGACAAAAAGGTCGTCCCCATTGGGACTTTAAGGCGTTGTCCTTTAAGTCGGTATGGTCTTTGGTGTCCTTATGGT
>JACDDG010000470.1 GCA_013817115.1 Parachlamydiaceae bacterium
ATATTATAATATTGGGTCGTTTTTGATCGCTCAATCGCGGGGCTTTCTCAAAGCCAAAAATCCAAAATTTGAACGCACTTCGGTATATATCTTCTAATCTCTTTAGTTAAAATATTGTTTTTACGCTAATTAATTAGAGATTACTCTTTTTGTACTTTTTTAATTTTTTGTTACTTTTCTGTTGCATTGTTAAGTGCAATTTTTATATAAGTTTACTCAGATGAATGTTTCGTCTACTAAGAAATGCAATCACTTTGTGAGAATAAGGAATTTTATGGAAAAAAGTCATTATATTTGTACAGAACGTCTTAATTGGACTGCTCAATTCACGAAAACCATGGAGGAGATTAACCACTCTTCGCATACTATTCTTGGGCCTGTCAGCTCGAGAATTGCCGGATTTGTAGTCATTCCAATTGCCTCGTTGATCGAAGCATTTGCCCATGCCTTCTTGGCTGGTGGAAAAACCCTCACAGGTTTTGTAGTGTCGCCGTACAATTGCATAGCGAACGCATGCTTTCCTAAATACTCATTGTCTCAAAATTTGGAATTTTCTTCAGCTCTTATTCATCTGATCTTAGCTATCGAATCCATTTTCACTGCTGCACTACTCCCATTTGCTTGCCTATTGAATCCAGCCCGTGCAGATGCATGGATCAATTCACGCTCAACAATTCAAGAACTACAATACAAAATCCAAGAACTAAAAGAAGAACAGCTGAAAACTGCGAACAAAGATCTTGATGCATTAAGAGAAGAGAACGATAGATTAGTCAATCAGCTAAATAATCTTCCAACCGCAGGCAATTCAGACCTGCTAAATCGAATCGAGGATTTAGAAACACGCCTTCAAAACGCAAACAAAGAAATGGAAGATTTGAGTAAGTCTAATAAAATGGGTCATAGTCAGAGTCAGACAGAACAGAAAGATGACAACTTGTCCAATTCAGTTATAGAATCTAGCGGTCCGGGCGGTGCGATGAAAATAGGGACAAAGCCAAGGATGTCCTTTGCGGAGACAAAAGCGGCAGTAGCGTTGAAAGCCAAGTTAAAGAAGGATGAACAAGAATTGGAAAATTCGCAAAAAACCCAAGTACAACCAAAAAATTCCGGGCCCCCAAGGAAAAAAATTAATCTAAGTACTTCTAGTTCTGGGCCCGTAACAGAAGAACAGTTAAAAAATTTCCAATTCAAATCTACTTCCAATCTCTCGCAATCTCAATCTCTAACGAATTCATCGCAATCTCCTGAAGTAAATGCTAATAATATTTCTTCATCTACATCAGACTCAGATCTTTTAAAAAGTGGATTCGAAAAAAAATTTGATAAACTTAAAGATCTATCAAATAGCCAGCAGAATCAACTTCTTCAAGATTATAAGAATAGATGCGAAGATATATACAATGAAATCAAAGGGCTTGAAAAAGGTAAATTTCTTAAAGAGCATCAGACCTATTTAGACAAGATGTCCAATCCAAATATGTATCAAGTGATAGAGATAAGTGAAGAGGTAAAGAGAATAACCAGATGGATTGATTCATTGGAAGATAAAGATCTTTGGGACGCTAAAGAATTTGATTTTTCAGCCTCAATGAGTGAATTTGGATTGACCCAGGAACTAAATAAACTAAATTCTGACCAGTTACTTGAAATAATCGATAAATTTAAAGAATATAAATTAGAACTGGAAAAGCTGCAAAAAGGTCAAATTTCAGAAGAACAGTTTTTAACAATTCAAAAACAAAAGATTGAGTTAGAAGCAGTTAACAAAAAATCACAACTCGAGCAGTTAGAAGAACGTAAGCATAATTTGTTGCTACGTATGGAATTTGAGTCAGGTTTAGAATTTAACGAAAATTGTTTTTTATGGAAAACTTTTTCTTTCGAGCAAAAAACCTTTTTAAAACCTCAAGAGTTCCTTGATCGCAGAGAAAAAATGATTAATGTTGTTAATTTATTAAATTCAGAAGATCAAATGAATGATGATGAATTCAATAAAATAATAGGCGTAGTTAACTTATTAAATGATGCTTTTGGAAAAGCTGCAAAGAAATAATTGTTTCAAAAGGCGGTAAATTTGGGATGTCAGGCCTGCAAGGCACGCTCTTTGTTACTTCCCTCTGAAGTTTAGTTATTGCTATCTCTCCAAAAATCTAACCCTTGGTGTTCCCTGAAAGGGCACATCAGTGGTTAGAGTTCTAAAATTCGCATTTACCAATCGCCAGAGTAGTTATAAGAAAATAAGCCAAGCCTGATTGGAACATTTATACTGAAAAGCGTTCAAATTTTGGATTTTTGACAAGAGAAAGCTCCCGCGATTAAGCGATCAAAAAC
>JACDDG010000471.1 GCA_013817115.1 Parachlamydiaceae bacterium
TCTGAGGGCTGGATCGCATATAGAGAATATGGTTAAAATAAATGTAAAGAAAAAGATGTGGGTAGAAGTATGGGGTGCAGCGATAGCGGAACCCGGGGTTCGGATCATTACAAAACGTGCGCCCCGGTAGGGGCGCCAGAAAGCCACCAAATTGCGTAGCCACCGCTGTAAGCTTTTCCACACGTTGCTTTACGCGAGTTTGGCTCTTCAGCAGTAGTAAACTAAAAAAAAGGTCATCCTGTTTTTTTTCTGCATAACTTTTCAAAAAAAGATTGAGTTAAACACGTTTTTTCTCGTGGAGCTTTTGCCCTCGCAACTCTTGTAGCTACCATTACAAGAACTGCGGATTTAGCATTAGGTATTCTTGCAGGAGCGTTTTCAATAATCTGTTATGGAAGATTTAATATTGCGAATTTTAATGCTAATTCTTTTGCGGCTAAGCAATTAGGCTCTCTGAGCCTTGTTGATGATGTATGTTGTGGCCTCCGAGGGATAGTGAATCCGCAGCAATTTATTTAGAAAAGAGTAGTTAAGCTACTATCTCACGGTGATACATTTCATGCTTTAAAACCATTTCTTGAACTTGTCAACTATTTGGAGAATCGAGCAATGGATGCCTTAAAAATAGTCGATGAACTACAATACAAAATTAAAAATCCAAGAGGCCGGTGGAAAGATGAAGACAAACGATTGGTCTTATACCAAAATCTATTGAGAGCTGAGGAGACCGCAGATAAAGCTCTATCGTGTGCAGATGATTTGAGGATTCTTTATGGATGGCTTAAAAATGATATTCTCTCGTTATTTGGCCCATCATATGCTGACAGGCAAGAGCTTCTTAAATTCCTTATAGAGCAACTACTTTTACGTGAAGTCTTGTGTAAACACAAAATTGAACCTGTTCGAAAATATCTTGAAAATCACAGTGATAACCTTCTTGAATTTGTACCTATAATGGAAATGTATTTCAATGAGATCGCTAGAGAATACGAAGTACCTCTGTCAGAGGTTTTATCCATATATCATTTAAAAAGCTTACCTCTATCAAGTAAGAGGCGTTGGCAAAAACACGTAAACTTACGTGAACGCTTGGGGGAAAAATTTTATGGATAGAATCATTGGTTGATGAAGTGTTGAATAACACTGTGCGAGCAAACTCTCTTGTAGAAAATCTTAACAGTCGATTAAGAACATATTTTACTTTGAGAAGAGAAGTTGGAGGAGAGTATCTCCAATTTCTTCAATTTTTCTTAAGTCATCGACGATTTATGAGAAGTGAGTACAAGGAACGGGTTGGGAAAAGCCCCACCGAACTTCTCACTGGTGAATCCCATAAGCATTGGCTAGAAATGCTAGGTTTTGAGCTGTTTAAGAAAGCGGCCTAGAAGCTTACCTTTCACTACAGGTATATTTTTTAAAACCAGTCTAAATGTGGGCAGAATTCTGATTGTCATTTGTTACCCATTTTTTGCCTAATTTGAACCATGCTCCTTTATAGCTCTAAATATGCGGGAGCCTAATGTATATTCCTCAAAATGGGAATTCACTTTAACATATTTTTTTCCTTGATATGTTGATGCGTCGATCAATTCACCTTTTCGATTAAAAATGGTATCGATATGCATAGTGTTAAAAAGATTTTCTTTAACAAATATAATATTTCCATATTCACTAAAACTCATAGGGTATCCTTATAATTTATTTCAAGCACTATGCATTGAAATATAATGTAAATGAAAATATAGCATAAATATTAATTAGTCAACGAACATTTTTATTATTAGAAAAAAATGTTCGGTATGTTAAATCTGGATATTAAATATTATTAGAGCAATAAGAAAGTACTGAAAATCAGTTGCATCCTTAGTCAATACTAGAATGGCTTTCCTAATTAAAAATGGTTTTTATAACTTTAGCTCTAAATTTTGGAGACACTATTTATATCCTTTTTTTGCCTTGAATATACGCGTTAGCGTGTTTTTAAATCTTTGAATAGGCTTTTCGGCTTCATTTTTGTCTTACTGGGAAACGAGCCTAATTTCCAGGAGCGCTTAATGCTGTTTGTTCTTATTTTGTGCCCTTTATCAAAGGCATCTTTCAGTTAGAATACGGCTCAACAACAATGGATGATTACAGAAACTACAACACCGGAAGAATATTTCACAGCCTTAGTTGAAGATTGGAGTAGAGCAACACAGGCGAGAACTGGCGTGTCAGAAATTCTTCGAATTTCCCCTCTGTAAGTGATTCTGTTTCTCTTCCATAGCAGTTTCCTTATTAAGGTTATACATTATCTAAACGCCTCTGCAAGCCATTCATCAACTTCAAATC
>JACDDG010000472.1 GCA_013817115.1 Parachlamydiaceae bacterium
GCTCAGGCTATTACCTCGTCGCTGATCGCAGCATCTTGGTATCATTTGAAATCCTGCGCCTACGCATAGGGATCATGTGGTCTGAGGCTACAAAAAAGTTCGGCCTGTTTTTTTTCTGCATAGTTTTCAAAAAAATATTGAGTTAAAAGCATGATTGGAATGACGTTGCTACAATTGTTACTTCGCAGCTTGTAAACCATCAATTTTTGTCAAAAAAAACTTATGAGTAAAAGTATGGACGCGGAGGCAAGAGGAAGGCAAGGAAAAGAGCGGAGAGTCGTGTAGGTGCCTGTTTTGCCTTCCTCTGCGTCTCTGCGCCGCCGTGTCTCTGCATAAAAAATGCCCCCAGAAGTTATTTTAAAGCCTAGAGGATATATTCCTGTGGTGTAGTAATCCATCGCATAAGGTCAATTCTATTACGATCACAAGGGCCCACACTGTATAGTGCCAGGGGAATCGCAGTACAGAATGAGATCAATGCAAACACAAAAGGAATATGGTAAGCACTATCTGTAATTCTACCGGCTAAGGCATTAGAAATCGTGCTTCCAAGGCTTCCCACAATCATTCCCGTAAAGAAAATTGACGCCGCAGCTGCATAAGCTCTACTTTTTTGATATGACTGGTTGATCTGTGTGGAACTAGAACTAGAATCATCATCAAAATTAACGTTTGATGTCACCTTATCAAGGTCAGTTAAACTGTTTGCATTCATATATGGTCCTTATAAGTTTCTAAAAAAAGCGGATAATCACAAACCGTTTTTGAATTAATCTTTGCGAAAGATTTATACCGAAGAGCGTTCAAATTTTGGCTTTTGGCAAAAAGAAAGCTCTCTCGATTAAGCGATCAAAAACGACCTCATATTATAATATTGAATCATTTTTGATCGCTTAATCCCGGGGCTTTCTCAAAGCCAAAAATCCAAAATTTGAACGCTCTTCGGTATAGTGCATTCGAGTTCACTGTGCTTGGGTCATCAAATGACAGCGTATATTTTTACGTAGAAATCGAACAAAAAAACACTTGCATGGTGAAGGGCATTTTACTCATCGGACTAAGCCTACTTAAATTTATCCTGTTATTTTTTGTTTGGAATGTGTATTATGATTGTTTACCTTATAACAGAATTATGCCATGTCGAAATTTGCTCAATTTGCCTTAGATGAAACAATTCTTGATGCCCTCACAAAGATGGGTTTTGAGGAGCCCTCGCCAATTCAAACGGAAACTATTCCTGCAATTTTGGCGCGTGAAGATTTAATTGCTTTGGCTCAGACAGGGTCCGGTAAAACTGCGGCTTGTGCGATACCTTTGTGTCAGTTAGTCGATACAAACTCGAATCAAATTCAAGCTCTAGTGATTGTCCCGACAAGAGAGCTGGCTCTACAATACGCCACTGAAGCTCAAAAAATTGGTATACGTAAAGGTGTTAAAGCCTTTGCTATATTTGGCGGCGAAAGTGCCGGAATGCAACAGTCCAAGCTAAAGAATGGTGTACAGATTCTCGTGGCTACTCCTGGACGTTTGATTGACTTTATTCATTCTCGCGAGATGGATTTAGATGGCGTGCAGACGCTAGTATTAGATGAAGCGGACGAAATGCTCAGCATGGGTTTTTACGAAGATCTGAAATTCGTTATGCAATGCCTTGTGCATAAGCATCAGACTCTTTTATTTTCTGCTACAATGCCTAAAGAGATTAAAGTTTTGGCAAAAAACTTTATGAATAACCCTAGAGAAGTTGTCTTAACTTCGACGCAGCGCACACCTGTACAAATTGATCACCATTTTCTTTACTGTCACCAAGCTGACCGTACTTCAGCGCTTGTAAAACTGATGAAAGATTATAATCCGAATCAAAGTATTGTTTTTTGCCATTCACGCATTGAAGTTGAAAAGGTGTGCCGAGAATTGCAGAAGCATGTCGATGGCGTCGATTTTCTTCATGCAGGTTTATCCCAAGAAGTGCGTACAATCGTTACTAATAAATTCCGTACTGGAAGAATCAAGCAGCTTGTTGCTACCGATGTTGTTTCGCGCGGTCTAGATTTCTCTGGAATTACTCACGTTTTTATTTACCATTTAGGTGATGATCCTGATATCTACGTGCATCGTTCGGGTCGGACAGGCCGATGTGATAGGGCCGGTATGGTCGTAACCTTAGTCACAGACCGAGAATTATACACTTTAAAACGTGTGTTAGAAACAATTAAGCGAGAGGCTTCTTGGATAGGCGATCCTCCTCCGGAAAGACGTTATGTAAAACCTCCACCCCAAGGCTTTAAACGCCCATATAGGAAAAATCTCTCAAAATGAAAG
>JACDDG010000078.1 GCA_013817115.1 Parachlamydiaceae bacterium
TTATAATATTGGGTCGTTTTTGATCGCTTAATCGCAGGGCTTTCTCAAAGCCAAAAATCCAAAAATTTGAACGCTCTTCGGTATAAATTTACATCTTCTTTGCTGCATTCGTCGTAACCTAACATGCCTTGAATAAGACATCGACCAATCAAATGGAGTGCTGTATCGAATAACAAGACACTATCAGATTTAACCTGAATTGCTAACCAATCTTCAGTAATTTGGGCCCATGTATTCTTTAAAGAGTCAAGTTTTTGTTTGGTAAAAAAGGAATGGAGTGCTTTGCGATGAATTTCACTCTCACCTTCGGAAGTGTAGTTAGATTATTATCTCCTATTAAGGTGGCGAACCTGCTTCCGATGCGACCACTTTGGAATGGACATAACTTTTCTCCTGAGTGTGGTTTCGGCCCGTAACGGTAAAACGCCTGAATAAGTTTTTGAGCTTCTTTAGCGTTAACTACGTGAATAACACTGTTCCAATTTGGTAATTACGTATTTCACAAATAGGATAATTTGAAATGCTAATATAGTCTTTTGGCCATAAAAGAAATATAATGGATTTTGTTTTGATTCTCCTCGGTTAGTTCCCGTTCCTCTTAAAGTAAACTGCCAATGGTTAATTGCGCTCCGCTATCAATTTTTTGCATAATATTCTCCTATTGCATATCAATAATTACAAGAAACGAAACATTTCTTTCTTGAGTTGTTACTATGCACATTTTAAATTATCCCAACAATAGTAAAGTATATCTCAGGCATTTTTATGCTTTGAAACGCAGCAACGCTTAGGAAATGCGAAACAAATGTTGCTCTCCCTTTTGCCTTTCTCAGCACCTTTGCGTGGTCTATACGCCTATGCGACTTCTGCGTTAAAAAAGCCCGAATTCTACAACTAAAATTGGATACAAATCACATTACATTTACCTATTGCAGAAGAATCTTTAAATTGCTATTATATTAATAGGTAAAACGAAGTTTACAGATAAAAATAGTTTAATAAATTTTCAACTTAAAAAAAAGGTTTTCATGGATCTAGTAAACATAAATCCCAGTTCTACGTGGGCTTTGCCTGGTGGAATAAATAAAATGAGCCCAAAGAATGCCCCATTGTCAACACGAAGTATACCAAATACTATCATTCAAAAAATAACGAATGATAAAAACCCTATTGTGGGGCAAACATTGTTTGACAGCTCCAACTTTTCCCGGGAAATTTCTAAAATAAAGGTTACTGAGCAAAAAGAAAAAAAAGACACTAAAGCAGCTCAAAAGAAAGTCGAAACGAGCCTATCTAAAGTTTCTTCTTTGAAAAATGATTTGGATAATATTGATGGATTTAAAGGGAATATCGATAATGCATTATTTGTCACAGGAACTATAAGGACAGTTGTAACAACTGTTTTAGACCAACTTGTTGACCTTGAATTAGTTAAAATTCCTTCATACCCAGAACCTATTAGGTCAAAATTACCCTCATCTGTCAAGTTGGATAATATATTTGGTTTAGTGAGCGATGCCATAGGATTAGGCACAGGGATTTCGACTATGGTAATTAAGGCCTATATTCGTTCTGTCGCCATGGAAGAAATTGTCGAGCTAAAGAAAAATATTACAACTCTTTCAGATGAACAAGTTGTTCGTTTAGAAGAATTGGTAAAAGAAATTCATCATGAAGACGATCAATTTAACAAAACATTAATTAATATGGGTGTTTCAACAGCAAGCAGCCTTTGCTCATTTACGTCCTTTTCATTAAAATGGATGAGTGACAAAGGTTTTGTTAATGCTCTTAATGCAGGTGTTTCTGCTATCGGTAGTGGTCTTAGTGTTATTTCAAACGGAGTGAGTTTTCATGATGCTCGTAAAAATGTTAAAGTTGCTCAAGAATGGGCTGAAAACTTTGACAGCTGGATTCAAAATCACAATCCAGATCATAATGCTAAAGATAGAGCTGAAGCTTTCCAAGAAGCTATAATTGAACATGACAGAGAGCTAGGGATCTTTCATGAAAAAATCACTGAACCGACTCAAGAAAAAATTGATTTGGCTATTTTAAATCGAGACACGACAATTGAAACAGCATTAGCAAAAAGATTAGAAAGAAAGCAAAGTGAAATTGAAATTCTACAACAAAAGATCGGTAATAATGAATTATCGATGGAAAGTGTTCACGCAAGAGTTCTAAAGTTTAAATCTGAAGAATGGATAAATGAACAATCTGATGAATCTCTATTATCGACTTATATAGATTATCATTCGGTGTTAGATCCCACCATTAAGAACGCTTTGGCTCAAATGATAACCAAAAAACAAGAAATACAAGAATCTTTTTTGAAAGAGAAGAGGCTTGAAACAGGTATATCTTTAGCTTTCTCTAACATAATGTTTGGTGTTTCTGCTACGCTTGCAATTATTGGTCTAGCGGCCACTCCTGTGATGGGAGCAGGCTTAGTTTTGTCCATTTTAGGAGCAGTCTCAACGGTTGTAGGCATAGGACTTTTCGGATTAGGCACCTACCGTGCATATAAACTACAACCTGAAACGACTAAAGCATTTCTTCGGGGTGATACGGTTCGTTTAATGTACTTCAATGCTAGAAGCGCAGTTTTAGAATTGAATCAAAGTATTAAGGAATATATCGTCACAAAATGGCAGGAAAAGCGTGATCGCATTGCTGCGTTTATCAACAGCTTCGCTACTGCTAAGCTTGATACTGCTGTAGAGCCACAAGTTGTAGATATCTCTGCAATTGATATCGTTGAAGAGAAAAACGTTGATGCAAAGAAAAGCATTGAACAAAAACAAGAAATTGTTGAAGATCAACTTAAAGAAGTGGCTAAGGTCAATCAGTGGAAGCAGAGAGCCAATGAGTTAGCAAAACAATTAGAAGTTCTCGCATGGAAAGATTTTGCTGATCAAGCAGACTTGAGAATTGGGGCGGCAAAAGAAGCCGGCACTGTGCTTGGTTTCCCTAGTTTTCTAGATTCTTTAGATCCTTCGGAAATTCATGATGAAGTTCAACTTAAGGCTTTAAAACAAGATATTAGACTTAAGTCTTTTGATACCTTGGAAACTTTTAATGAAATGTTGAGCAACTGTGATTTCGACATGCTAAGTCCAGCCACTAAAGAACTTCTTAAAGAACAGCTTGGAATCAACGTTAAAGCTTTGCATGAAAGCATTCAAAAAGATCCTGAAGCGGTAAAAAAAGCTCTACTTGGCTTCTTTTTCCTGGATGATTCTTCTTATGCTAAATTTATCAAAGAACAAGTGTTGGTGCAGAAATTACATACACCTCAGGCTTAATGACAATACTCTCTGATATACAAATGCTTTTAGATGAAAAAGGGCTTCCGAGCTCTTTAAAGCAAGTAACCAAAGATGTTTTAGAGGAACATCTTTTGGTTGCTCTAAAAATAGCGGGACATGACCAAGAAGAGCTTCTTGAAATTAAAGCATACCCTCAAAATTTAGAAGGTGCATTTAAAAAGGAAGAATTACTTGATTCGTATTACGTTCTTCAATTTCAATTTATTGTCCCCGCTAGCTTCTCCGCCTCAACATTTACCCAACTCTCCAGTTCTCTACATTTTTTTAATCGTCTTATTCATTGTCCCGGATTTGAACTAGATGAACTTAACGAGCGCATACTTTATCGCTATGTTTGGTTTATAAAAAAAACCGGAATCGATTCTTTTTTACTTATGCAAGTGATCGGAAATATCCACCTTTGCTACACGATGTTCACGCCCTACATCAAAGAAATTGCAGAGGGTAAATTCACCCTTGAAGACATTCTTGGAAAAGTTCTTGAACTTAGAAACCAACTTCCCCCTCAATCAAATTAACTGATCGATTATGAACTCTAAATTTTTGTCTATTATTCTTTCTTTGCTCCTTCTAACGAGCTTTCAAACAGTTTACGCACAAGATAAAATTGCGCTGCTTTTCCTCACTCGCTCAGACTTAAATCATTCAGAACTATGGAAACAGCTATTGAATGAAGCTCCAAATCGCTTTAACGTTTATTTTCATTCTAAAGATCCACTCGAAGACCCTTATTTCCAACCACATCGCATCCCAAAAATTGTTCCGACAACCTGGTCTATTCATGCTAAGGCTTGGCAACTTCTCATTAAAGAAGCTGTAAAAAACCCCGAAAATGTTCGATTTGCATTTCTTTCAGAATCTTGCATCCCTTTATATTCACTTAGACTTATATACAAAAAAATTATGTCGGATGAATTTACACATATGTTTTATAGAAAACCTTGGTGGCCTTCAAACAACCCGCGAGAGGTCAAATCCCTCCCATCTAAGTTTCGCTATGGCAATTGGGAATGGATCGTCATGAATCGCAAACATGCAGAACTTGTTGCGCAAGATAAAAAAGTGATCAAAACTATTTCTCATTACGAAAATGATCAAGAATCATACTTTTCAACACTTTTTGCTATCCATGGTTGCCTATCTAATCAAACCTACAATAAATCATATACCTACATGAACTGGGAACATTCGGTTAATGGTGGGGCCAGCCCCTATCCTTTTACAGAAGAGAGTGTATTTAATGACACCCTCATTGAAGAAGCATACAGCGGAGGTGCCCTGTTTGCTCGTAAATTTGATCCGGAGTATCCCACATACGCCCTTCTAAAAATGATTCGGAAAAACACCAAGAAATATAAAAAAAGTCTGAGTAAATAAAAAAATACAAATGAATTTAAAAATCATAGATAGCGGAAAAAAGTCGGCCGAAGAAAATATGGAAATCGATAGACATTTGCTGTTATCGTTGGATCCTGCCAATGATGCTTCACCGATTCTCCATTTTTACGACTGGCAGCAACCTAGCGCAACATACGGGTATTTCAGCTCTCCTTTAACTCAATTAAATCCATCTGCGGTTGAAAAATATGGGCTTCATTTAGCTCGAAGACCTACCGGAGGGGGAATCATTTTTCACCAGTTTGATTTTGCCTTTTCGTTTTTATTACCTGCCTCTCATCCTCAGTTTTCACTCAATACACTAGATAATTATCGTCTAGTCAACACTGTAATTGCTAAAACCATTCTTCAGCTGCTAGAAGTACATCCAACTGAACACATTAACAAGGATGATTTGACACAGCTAGAACTGCAAACGAGCACCAAAAAGTGTTCAGAAGATACCTTGGTGGAAAAAGAATTACGTAATTTTTGTATGGCACTTCCAACAGTGTATGATGTCATTAGAGGAGATCATAAATTAGCGGGCGGATCTCAACGTAGAACAAAACTCGGATTTCTACATCAAGCGTCCATCGCTATGATGATTCCGCCTGATAATTTTCTTGATGAAATTCTTGCGCATAATGCAAACATTGCAAAAGCGATGAAAAAGCACACTTTTCATCTTTTGGGAATAGAGGCGACAGCTGAAGAAAAAATATCAATCAAAAAAACTCTTAAAAATCTTTTGGTGGAAAATTTTTCGGAATTTTCATAATTAATCTAGTCTTCAGACACATGATCACTATGCGTGGCCTTACAGCGATGGCTACGCACTTTGGTGCTTTCTAGCGCCCCTCTACCGGGGCGCACGTTTTGTAATGACCTGAACCCCGGGTTCCGCTATCGCTGCACCCGGGGCTATTAACAGTTCCCCCTACCGGGGGATAGGAGCATGAATTGCTTTTCTAGATTCTAATTTAGCCGTATTTTTAACGATGTTCTATCCCCCGGTAGGTAGGGGCGCCAGAAAGCCACCTAAGTACGTAGCCACCGCTGTAAGGCCACGCATAGAGGCCATGTGGTCTCAGTCTGGCGTTTTTTACTAAAAAGATTTTGTCAACCCGGTACACCATTCCAAATAGTTTGCCAATTATAAAAAGTCAGTGTAGTAATTTTATAGCGGGCTGCACTCGCAACATTTAGACTTATGAGCTCAGTTTCCACTATCTCAACAAAACGACTTTGTTCTTTTGGTGGAAAGCTCTCATTTTCTTTTTGTTGGATATATTTTGCGGCGTCTGCTTTATGTACATTCCAATCATAATCTCTCGGACGGTTTTGTGGCGCTATTGCGCCATTTTAATTAAATTTAGAATTGCTTAGGCCGGTGTTTGCAAAGATTAGACAAAAATATGTATCCTTCCTCTTCTTAGACCAAATATCACAATTAATTTGCGATTACATTTAGATTGACATCAAACGAAATATCAGGTAAAAGAAGTTGCACAGTAACCACTTTCAATGAGGGTCTCCTTTAGAATTTTTGTCGTTGACAAAACATTCCCGAGACAAGGATGTCAATGATCAAAGTCACTCTGACGCCACAGACACAACCTATAACATATATTTTTGAGAAAGATAGTATCCTCATTGGGAAAATTTCTTGCCCTGATATCGTGCCGGATTTAATAATTTCTCATCCCAGTGAAAAATCGATTTTTGTAAAAATAGAATTGATCGAAGAAAAATTTATTGCTTACAATCTTGCCGAAGATCCTTTTATTACTATAAACAAATTTCCATTTAATAAAAAAAATTTAAAGTCGGGTGACTTATTACAAATTGGCACTATAGACATTTATTTTGAAGGTCTAGTTTTACAAAATGCAGAAGATAGAACTCCGCCGGATGAAGATGCATTTTTAGTCGATTTATTGTCTAAAAAAATGGAGGTCAAATACAAGATTACGACCGATCATTTATGCCCATCGAATAACGCATTACCTTTAGACCTGGAAGAAGCGATGTTCGGACTTGAAGAACTTTTAAAGAAAAAGGAGATCATTAAAAACGTTACTGAATTTACTGATCTACCTCCCAGCATAGAATCAACTTTTTTATTTGAAAGTCCTTTTTCACCTGAGCCTTTATTATCAAACCAAAACCCTCACTTAATACCAGGAGGGAATTTCTTATCTGATGAAGAACTTGAAACTCTATTTTCTGAACTTGACGCACTAGATGAAATTCCTCATGTTTTTCCAGGGAACAATTCTGAAGACCAAAATGCAGACACGAAACTTCATTCAGAGCCTACTAATGTATCAATTTTGCCTCAATTTTCGCCAAGTATAGAAAATTTAAAGCGTATTAGCACATATTTAGAAGCCAGCTCCACTCCTACGCGAATTTCAGATGAGATAACTACTGCAGAAACGCCTGCACCCGCATCGAAGATAGCGGAACCAGAGCTGGCTAAAGAACAATACACAGATAAAGAAAGTGAAAATGAATCCTTAAATCTTGAATTAAAAAAAGAGATAGCAGCAGAAGGAGAGTCTCCACACTTACATGAACCTCAAAAAACTCTGTTTCGTTCGAAGTCAATGAAAGATGACGATTCCCCTGAAATCGATGAGAGTACTTCTGCCAGAAAAGAAAAAATCCCCTATGGAGAAAAAACCATATCAATCAGTTGGAAAATGTTTTTCTCCGCGGTAGGAGCGATCCTTTTGCTTGCCTTGATTGTATCAAGCAGTCTTTATTTTGCCATAAGCGGTAGAAATGAAGAGGAAGAAATTAAAGCTGCCCAAGCTGTTGCTGATGTAGCAATGGCCTTAAACTCTGCCCTCATTAACCATGCACAACCACAAAATCACAATTGGTCAGACCCTAATTTCCTCAAACATACATTAGCAGCTGTCCTAGCACGGCCCTATCAACCCTTACTTAATTTAGACTCTCACGGCCACTTTAAAAATACTTCATATATTTTGCGTATTTATACGGGTGATGACCTCAATCATTTTTTGATCATTGCTCAACCAAGGCCAAACTTGCTCCAATGGATAATGCCCAAAGCTGCTATCACAGTGGATTCTAGCTTCATGGAACTGCGCAAGATCACCGATTTAAAAACCCTTAACCGTTTGCTGATCAATGCAAAACTCGACAATAGCAACAGCACAGATGTTGCCAATCTAGTAAAACTGGGAGAACTTATTCCCCTCACGTCCTTAAAAAAAAATCACCCACATGCAGGATTCGACCTACCAAAGGCACTAGGATTTGTTCGCCCTGGGGCTGAAAATTTAATTTATAACGCTATCAGATATTATCCCTTGGGAGAATCTCTAATGAAAAAAGCCATAGCCATTTACGATAACGAAGAAAACGGCCATGATTTAATACCTTTGATTGATGAGATTAGTTTATTTACCCGGTTTCCTCATATTATTCTCTACTCTTCTGAAGGAATGAATATGGCGCAACGAGGAAATAAAGCTTTAGCAACATTTTTTCCACATTACAAATTCCTTTATGCCTATTTACAATTTAATCCGCAAAATTTTACGCATAGAAGCACATTACTCATCGACGACAATGAAGATCGGGTCGTTGCTATTGCCTCGATAGAGGAGCAAGAGCCGCTTGAACAAGTAGAATTGGAAGGCGATGTTCATGTTGATAAGCAGCATCCTCTTTATTATAAATTAATTGCTCTTCACAACGAAAGCGAGCAGGCTCTAAAACCCATCAGCGATAAAATTATAAATGAAAATATTAATCCTAAATGGGATAGCCCAAGAAAACTTGCAGCGCTACAAATTAATTATGAAATGCTTTCTCAGAAGATGCACGAAATAGCTATGCGGGCAATTATTGACTTGCAGCAAGAAAATTCATTTATGCCTTTTTCTCAATTTATGAATTACATTAAAGCTACAAAAACTGAATCACATCTTGAAAAAAATCTTCAGATGCATCTTCAAAATGGAGCGCAACTTTCTCCGCATGCATTATCAATTAAAGACAATATTTTAAAAATCAAGGAATCGGCATCTATAAGGGAATTAAACACTGCTTTGACAAAAACATCTCAACTTTTGACCTTAGAAACTACTCCGGATCCAGCTCAGATTATTGCATTTCAAAATGAAATTCACTCAAATGTTATCCACAAACTTGATGCGTTGCTCTTGTATCCTGAGAACCCGCTACCTCCGGTAAGTCCAGATGACCGTGATTCGCTTTCACATATCCTGAAAACGGCATGGGTGACGGAAGAAGGGGAATTCGAGTACTACCTGCACGAGTTTGATTTGCTTTACAGTAGCAAGTTGTAGAGCCCGCACCAGCTAAATCAGGACCTATATGTAGCGGCTCTACAGATATGTAGCACCATCATTTCGATCATGCTTTTAACTCAATCTTTTTTTGAAAATTATGAAAAAAAACATGCTCCTTTTTTTTAGCTTACAACTGCGGAAAAGCCTAACTCGCGTAAAGCAACGTGTGGAAA
>JACDDG010000079.1 GCA_013817115.1 Parachlamydiaceae bacterium
CTCGCATCAAATTTAGCCGCGTTCCGAGAGGTATTTCCGGGTGTTTTACTTCTCATCTGTCATTTTCACTTGCTCCGGTCGTTAGGAAAAGAATTTTTGGACTATGAAACGTCAAAATTACAAAATATTCTTAAACAATATGATGTGACTAGACGACTTAAGGAAGTTCTAAAAAACTGCAAGGAAAGTATAGACGCAGATCCACAGCTAGCTGAGTACTTGACGTATGATGAAAAAAAGTATCGGTCTTCTTTTCAGATATTACCTGGGGTTGTAAAGGCGTATTGCAAGATTCAATGGATTCTTGCCTATGAGCAGGAGCTAAACGGCTACGGAGCACCATTTGATCGGTCAGAATTTGTATATTTGCAAAGAATGAAAAAAGCATATGACAGCCTTAAGGAGTACTCGCTAGAATTTAAAGAGCTATCAGAATTAAAATTTCTGTTGGCTTGCATTTTAGAAGATCCCGATTTCAAAAAGCAGATGGCAGCAATGGAAAGGAAAGTAGAGGATTTTGACCACCTTCGCGCTATAATGAAAATAGCGCCGACAGGAGGAGGAAAGGGGCTGAATGATGACGGTGAAGAATGCGACATAACTATGATGGAAGAGCAACTCAAGGTTTTCATTGAATCAAATGAGATCAAAAACAATTCTGACAAAGCCTACAAAAAAATGATCAAGCAAATCCTAAAATACTGGAAAATGCTTTTTGCTGAACCTATTGAAGCTCGACTGCCGAATGGCGAAATTGTCCTTGTTTATCCAGGCAGGACCTCAAACATTCTAGAGCGATTGTTTAGAGAATTTCAGCGTCTAGAATACAAAAGAACCGGGATGGGTACCTTAGGGCGCACCGTTCGCGCTATGATTGCCGAAACACCGATGATGAAGAATCTGGAATGCCCCGAGTTCATGAATATTATACTTAATGGTCAGCCAACCTTAGCTGCTCGATTTGCTCAATTGGACAAAAAACACTTTAAAGAAAGAATGAATGAATCACAGAACAAAGAAAAGTTACCAGCGGGCCTGAAAAAAAATTTAAACAATCCAGATTTCCATAAGGTTTTCATGAACGCGGCTAAATTGGTAAAAAAAAGTGCATAAAGAATTTTCAGGACATATCTAGAGGGCCTGTGATTATTTATCAAATCCCCTTCATGTCAATCTAGAATCGATTTGCCAAATCCAACCGGATTTTGCGATCATAGGAGCCAATTGCTTTGAGAAAAGACTATGAACTAAGTCATTTTTCGTGCTACCCTTTTTGACTAGTCAGCCTTATAACAAATGTACGTTGTGTTTCACCTTCAAAATATGATCCAAAAGGTGGTAACGATAATGAAGGAATAGTTTTTTCAATGTAAATTCTATTATTGCGATTTTCATCTCGTATTATTTTCATCGAGATAACTTTACCAGACATTGCTAGGGTCAATTCAATGTCAACGTCACCATGTCCAGGTAAGTGTAACAGTAGCTTAAGTCTATTGATCAATTCCGAACCGTAAATTTCTTCAAAAGAATTACCGCTTGCAGAAGCTCCTAACAAGCTAAATGAATCACTCTGTAGCTCTCCAATCAAATTTGGAGCTTCTATTTGAGTGGTCAACGGTTTTTTTGATGCAGAATTTGCTGCCGAAGCGGGAGCTTTTTGAATTTTACCAATACTTTCTCGAGCTTGCGCAAGAAGTTTCTCACGTTTTTCATTCTTTTGTGGTGTTGGGGTTTTCTTGTTTACTGCAGGTGTTATAGGTGCAAGTGTAGGTGTAGGCTTTTCGATTACAGGCTTTTGGGCGGCAGGTGGCGGCTTTGGTTTGTTTTCTGGAATTGAAGGCTTAGGCTTCGCATTAGGTGTACTTTTATGCTCGGTCTTCGGAATGGTTTTAGGTGGGGTTTTGGAAATAGGCTTAGGGTCATGCGTGGGTTTTGTTTCTGTTTGGGGGTTAGATGCTGGTTTAACTACAATCGGTTTTTTCGGGGGTGTATTTACTCTAACAAGAGCAGGTTCTGAAACACCGGTATCAGATATCATGGATTCCGGTATAATGGTTTCAGGCGGTGACTCCAATTGAGGTAAGCTAGCAATCACACTTTGATTCTGTTTATCTTTTTTGTTAGACACTGCAACTGAATTTGCAGGTTTATAAGAGTTTAGGTCAACCGTTTGAACGACGACTTTTTGCTCTATTTTTTTTTGAGCCGGTTTTACATTAAGAAATGGAAAAAAGAGGGAAAGAAGTATTGGTAATCCGTGTAAACCTACTACGATAATGAGAATGCGTTTGAAAAGGGTGGGCATAATAGCTCAGGGTATAGCAGTTATAAAGTTAGAAAATACTGCCTATAAAGCATTAGTTTGCATTAAATCTAAAAATATTTCCAGCTTCACTTTTTTTAGGCATGCATTTTCCCTCTAGGATCCATTTTATGGCATAACTGAAATTTCTTCGTAAATCCGTGTTGCCTTTTTTAGAGACGCTATCGTATGATGGAGCACTGACGACATTCAAACTTTGAGGCTACATGAGCGATAAATTACAAATTTTCCTTTTATTTATTTTGATGACATTTTTTTCATCTATGGATGCAGCTAATGCGCAGTATGAAAACCAACCTGTAGAGCGGCTTGAGATAATCATCGAAACTAGGACCGGGTTCGTAAACCAGAGTGCTCTAGCCGGTGTAAAATCCCGGATGACTACTCAAGAAGGCGGTTTTTTCACTCAAGCCGATTTTGACAATGATTTGAAGGTATTATCCCGTGACTATGATAAAGTCGAACCTCAATTACAATCAATTAACGGCGCTATGCAAATCACCCTGCGTGTGTGGACCCGTCCTCAAATTCGGGCCATTAACTGGTGTGGAAATAAACACATCGATACCGCAGATTTACGTAAAGAACTAGAAATTAAACCTCTTTCTACTTTTGATCGTCAGGCCTTTAACAAGGCTTTTAACAAAATAAAAGCTCTATATGTTAAGAAAGGGTATTTCGAAGCTCAGCTCAGCTACGAAATTGTACCTGATTGTGAGACCAACGAAGTAGATATCCAAATAAACATCTCTGAAGGTCGTGCCGGGCATATCAAAGAGCTTATTTTTTGCGGGTTTACAAAAGATGAAGAAAGTGACCTCCTTGATGTGTTTATGACAAAAGAATATAGCTTTTTATTTAGTTGGTATAGCGGAGAGGGTGTTTATCATGAAGATGCAATTCAGCAAGACCAGTTTATCGCAGTAAATTTTCTGCAAAATAAAGGGTACGCTGATGCAAGGGTCAATATCGAAGTGACAGAAGCTTGCCGCAACATGATTAATGTCCATATCAATGCTGTAAGAGGTGAAATTTACACAGTCAGTCAAATTGAATTTACTGGTAACACGCTCTTTTGTGAGGATGATGTTCGTAAAGCGTTTACTTTTGATGTTGGAAGCCCATATTCCCCTGAAGATATTCGGGAAACTGTTGGTAACATCACCGATCTTTATGGACGTAAGGGTTACATAGATGCCTCTGTTGATGTAGAACCATCCTTAGATATTGAAACAAAAAGTTATTCAATAAAAATGACTATTGAAGAGGGCGAGCAGTTTCGTGTGGGGATGTTAAAGGTTTTTGGAAACAATACGACTCAAGCGAGCATTATTCTGCATGAAAGTTTACTGATTCCTGGTGAAGTATTTAATATTGAAAAATTAAAGCTTACAGAGCAGAAGTTGACAAACGTAGGATACTTTGAATCTGTGAACGTCTTTGCTGTAAAGTCTGATGGGCCTTTAGGACTTGGAGAATGCTACCGCGATGTGCACATTGAAGTAAAAGAAACTTCTACGGGTCATTTCGGAGCTTTTTTTGGATATAGTACAGCTGAAAGCATTTTTGGTGGAATTAATATTACCGAGAAAAACTTTAATTACCGTGGTTTAGGTTGTGCCTGGAAAGAAGGCTGTTCATTCTTACGTGGTGGTGGCGAGTACGCTCATGCAACCGTTCAGATTGGTTTGAAAAGCCGTAAATATGTGGCGTCTTTTGCGAAGCCTTTCTTTAACGATACACCTTGGACTGTCGGTTTTGACATAGAACGCAATAACAATCGTTACATTTCAGATGATTATGAAATCAATAGCTGGGCTTTGATCACGCATGCGACTTATAAAGTTAATCAGTTCATGCATTTTGGCTGGCATTATCGTATTAAAAACTCTGACGTTGTTGTAGGTGCGAAAGAAAAACCTGATCATCATCATCGAAGTGAAAAAGAAATTAAAAAAATTGTCAAGGAACGTTATAAAGGCAAATCTTTAACAAAAGATCAAATTAACGAAAAAGTAGATAAAGAGATAAAGAAAGATAAAGGTAGGGAACAACTTAAACATGATTCCGACATCCACGGCCTAATTTCTGCTACCGGTGTTTCCTTTACGTATGATTCGACCGATCACCCTATTACCCCGCGTTGTGGCTTTAAATCAAGATTGGAAGGAGAAGTTGCAGGTGTCGGAGGCGATCATACTTTCTTATCTTTTGCCTATTTGAATGCGTATTATATTCCCATAGATAAAAAGAGCATTCTTAAGTTCCGAGGTGATTTTAGATTTATTTTACCTTTCGGAAACACCGGCCCACACGATATTCCTCTTGATGAAAGATTGTTTCTTGGGGGTGATGTATTAGTTAGGGGTTATAGATCCTATCGCCTAGGGCCTCAATATACAGGCTTGCAAGATCCACGTGGAGGTATTTCATTACAATACTATTCAGCAGAAGTCACACGTCGCTTGCATTCGAAAGTGGAAGCCTTTGCCTTTTTTGATGCCGGTTATCTTTCGCAACATCGTATTAGATTTTCTATGCCCTACTGCTCTGTGGGTGTTGGAGCACGTGTGAAGATTATCGAGAGCATTCCATCTGTAACTTTTGGTTATGGTGTACCGTTGAATCCTAGGAAACCGGGAGACGTGAAGCGATTCTTCATCTCCCTTGGTGGCCAGTTTTAGAGAAAGTGTAAATCTTGAAAAGTTCTTAAGGAGCCTTTCAAGTTGTTAGCGTCTACGTAGAATGAAAAATTTAAATGGAGAAAATTTGATGAAAAGATTAATTTCACTTGGCTTAGCAGCTTCGATGATGATTTCAGTAGCTCTTTTTGCAGCTCAATATGATGATTCTTTACAATCTTCAGGTGCACTAAAAGTGGGTGTGGTAAATTTTAAGCTTGTTGTAGAAGAGTCTAAGTTTGGCAAGCTTGAACAGGGTAATTTTGAAACACTTAAAAAGCAAATTGAGGGTGTAGTCGAAGAAAAAGATAAAGCTCGTGCTGAATTAGCTGCTAAGTTCAATGATCCTGATTACGTTGATAGCCTTTCTCCTGAAGCAGAGAACGAACTTAAGCATAAGTTTCGCTTGATCAATCAAGAGCTAGGTCAGATGGAAGGCCAATTTTATCAGACATTAAACCAAGCTAACGTAAAAATCTTGCAAAAGCTTAACGAAATGGCCTCAACAGCATCTGTTACGGTTGCTAAGGAAAATCAGCTGAATCTAATTCTAAATGATGACGGATGCTTTTTCTATGATAAAACTTTAGATGTTTCCCGTAAAATCATTGCTAATCTTGATGCGCTTTACGAAACAGAAATGAAAACGAACAAAGCTCCAGGTGCATTAAACTAGAGTCTTGTAGATTTTTTTTATGTTTAGCGCTTAAATTGTGTAGTTGCGCTTTTATGGACTTTCTCGCGCCTCTACCGGGGCGCACGTTTTGTAATGAATTGAACCCTGGTATCGCACCAACTAGTGTCTGGGGATAGGCATGAAGGGCTTTCTTTCTTCTAAGTTAGCCTTTTATTAACGATGCTCTATCCCCCGGTAGGGGGAACTGTTAATAGCCCCGGGTGCAGCGATAGCGGAACCCGGGGTTCGAATCATTAGAAACGTACGCCCCGGTAGGGGCGCGAGAAAGCCAACAAACAACGCAAGCGCCGTTTTAAGCCCTCCGCACGTTACTTGATGCGAGTGGACTTTAATAAGCCAGACCTTCAGCCTGGGAAGGCGAAATAGACTCCGTTTCTTTAATTTAAAGGTTTGGAAACCAGTAGCCATTATTAAAACCTCGACCGTTGACATCTAGATCGGCAAAGACAAAAAAATGTATTTTGTTGTATAGGATGTCTCGAACCTTAATACATAACCTTAGTCGAATATATTCATGAAAAATAAGTCATTTACCCTACAACAACTTGCCGATTTGACTGACTCGACTTTAGTCGGAGATCCCGAATATTGTATTACAAATGTTGAAAGCCTAGAGTTAGCATCACATACTGATGCTTCCTTTCTATCAAATGCACGCTATGAAAAAGCTATGCTTAAGTCTAAAGCTGGCGTCATTTTTGTCACTGAGCTTCCAACTGAGCTTTCAAAAGATGTGGAAGAACGGCGATTTCTGGTCACAGCCAATCCTTCACAAGCTTTCCAAAAAACGTTTGAGGCTTTTTATGGCACTGGACAGGAGTTCTCGGGTTTTGTAGAAGTCCATCCTTCCGCCGTCGTCCACCCTACCGTGGTATTAGGGAGAACCTGTACTATTGGTCCTCTTGCAGTCCTCGATAAGGATGTTGCCATTGGTGACAACACTGTAATAAGTGCTGGCTGTTATATCGGTCCTTTTACCAAAATCGGTTCTAATTGTTTTTTACATCCTAGAGTAACTATACGGGAGCAATGCACTTTAGGCAATCGGGTGATTTTGCAGTCAGGAGTTGTGATTGGAAGTTGTGGTTTTGGATATATTACAGATAAGAACGGAAAGCATAACAAACTAAATCAGTTAGGCGGAGTTATTTTACATGATGATGTGGAGGTCGGAGCCAATACTACTATAGACCGGTCCCGTTTCAAAAATACAGAAATTGGGCGTGGTACGAAGATTGATAACCTAGTTCAAATCGGTCACGGGGTAATTATTGGTGAAGATAGTATTATCGTTGCTCAGACGGGCATTGCAGGGTCTACTCGAATAGGTCGTAACGTGACCATTGGAGGCCAGGCGGCCGTTGCAGGCCATCTGCAAATTGCGGATCGTGTTGCCATTGCAGGTAGATGCGGCGTCACGAAATCATTGATGAAAGAAGGCCCGTATGGAGGATTGCCTGCACGTCCATTAGATGAATACCATCGTATGTTGGTCCATGTACAGAATATTGGAGATCAGCGCAAGAAGCTAAGGACGTTAGAAAGTCGCATCCAAGCATTGGAGTCGAAAACGTAGTGCCTTCAATCCAGCAGAAAGCAGTCTTTGACGTCCCAAGAATGGAGCTCATCATTCCAGTCATGCTTTTAAATCAAGCTTTTTCTTAAAAGTTATGCAGCTAAAGGATTGCCTCTTAGTCACTTTCCTGTGCAGTTTTGGAGTCTGTATTGCCCTTTGTTATTAAGGTTGGTCGTTTATCATTAACGTCCTTTGTCAAAATTCTCCTACATTTCTTTAAATTTACGATATTGGACTTTTTTGTAAACTTCTTCAATAATTTTTGAATTATAGGATTTTCTTAATAGAGACAATAAATTGGTCTGTACAAGCAAATGGAAAACTTTATTTCGAGGGAAAAAATGTGGTAAACGAAATTGTTTAGCTATAATTTCATATCCATAGTACAAAGTTTTATCAATTACTTTACAAATTCTTTTATAATAGGGAGTCCGACAATATTGATTAGCTAGCGTAAAAAGGTCACGAAAAATAATATTGTTTTTCGTAAAGAGTATGCCATTTTTATGCGTATGCAAAGTAAAATTTTTATTTACAAAAAATCTAATAGCAGTAACTAAGTTTTTTTCTACAATAGGGTAAAACCAGCGGAGTTTAAAGTATCTTTTTGGTTGGAAGGTTATTTCATTAAATTCTAAGTTTACATGACCCAAAATTGCTAATTCTTCAATTTTTAAATAATCTGCAACTATTTCCCATGTTTCTTTTGGAAGCCTTGCGCATGTTTTAATCATTTATTTACTCCTTTTTAATGACACATTAAACTTCACTTTCCTTCTTTTAAAAAGTTTTATAAAGTCATAGCTTGATTAAACTAGGATCATTAAAATGAGGTGCCGTAGGGGAATAATTGATGTCCTGGCAGTAGCCATGTGAAAAAGTTTATGCTCTCTTATTCACATGTAGCTATTGTATCTTTTAATTTCCACTCTTTTTTTTCCAGGAATCCTTTAAAGTCACTATGCGATTAAAAACTGGTTTTCCTGCTTGTGAATCTATAGGATCAACAAAAAAGTATCCTTGACGTTCAAACTGGTAGTGTTCTTCCGGAAGCGCCTTCGCTAAAGACGGCTCTATAAGGCAATTTGGCAAAACTTCAAGAGAATCTGGATTGATGCGCGCAAGGAAATCTTTTTCATCGACCGTTTCATCTGTAGCCTCAAGCAACAGATAATCGTAAAGACGCACTTCAGCAAGTATCCCCGCAGAAGAAACCCAGTGAATAGTGCCTTTTACTTTACGGCCAATTGGATTGTTTCCACTTTTAGTTTCCGGGTCGTACGTGCAGTGTACTGCAATAATATGACCGCTAACATCTTTGTCTACATGTGTGCAAGTGATGCAATAACCATATCTTAAGCGTACTTCACGTCCTGGAGCAAGCCTAAAAAAATCTTTTGGAGGATTTTCTTGAAAATCGTCTGCTTCAATAAAGAGTTCTTTAGAGAAAGGTACGATGCGTGTCCCTTCTTTAGGGATGTCATGCGGCCAATACGAGGCTTCTAATTCTTCAACTTTCCCTTCAGGGAAGTTGTCGATGATAACCTTTATGGGATGTAAAACAGCCATCACTCTTGGTGCTTTGCTGTTGAGGTCATCACGTATGCAGAATTGGAATTGGGCCATGTCGACAGTGCTGTTAGATTTGGCAATTCCTGCCAGCTCACAAAACTTTCTTATAGCTTCAGGTGTGACTCCTCTACGTCGTAATCCGGCGATTGTTGGCAACCTAGGGTCGTCCCAACCGGACACTATTTTATTTTCAACGAGTTGCAGAAGCTTGCGTTTGCTCATAATCGTGTGCTGTAGATCAAGGCGAGCAAATTCATACTGGTAGGGGCGGGAAGGAAAAGGCGTCTGTAGGTTGTCTAACAGCCAATTATAGATGTCACGATTGTTTTCAAATTCCAATGTGCAAATCGATCACTCATTCGATTTGCAC
>JACDDG010000473.1 GCA_013817115.1 Parachlamydiaceae bacterium
ATATTATATTATTGGGTCGTTTTTGACCGTTTAATCGCGGGGCTTTCTCAAAGCCAAAAATCCAAAATTTGAACGCTCTTCGGTATAAGTCCTTCCAGTCGGACGGAGGACTGAGGAATTAGCTTCTTTTTGCCTTAGTCATAAGATTTTTTATCAATTTCATCAGGCTAGCTTAGATTTTGCTTTATTTAATTATCTCTTTATTAAAAATTGCTGCAAGCAAACATAAAGATTGAATCAATAACAATAATTAAATCTAGCAAATACTAGGCCTGCCCATTTGCCAGGAGAACCATATATGGAAAAAAAACATCTAGAAATTCATAGCGAAAACATCTTGCCCATTATTAAAAAATGGCTCTACTCAGATAAAGATATCTTTTGCCGCGAGCTCATCTCTAATGCGATCGATGCTTTGGAAAAGACAAAATTTCTTCGTGAAAGAACTGAATTGCCAGTTAGCGATCAACCGCTACAAGTCGAAATTGAAATTGATAAAGGAGCCAAAACGCTTAAATTTATCGATACCGGTATAGGCATGGACGCTGAAGAAGTACAAAAGTATATTGCCCAAATTGCTTTTTCAGGTGCTGAAGAGTTTGTAAAGAAATATAAGACAGAAGATGAAAAGGACCAATTCATTGGACATTTTGGACTTGGATTTTATTCAGCTTATATGGTTGCCGACAAAGTTGAAATCAACACACTATCACAAAGGCCCAATTCAGAACCTGTATTTTGGTCTTGTGATGGATCTTCCGAATACCTTCTGAGTGTTGGCACAAAGCAAACACCCGGAACTGAAATTACTTTATATATCAATTCCGAAAGCGAAGAATTTTTGGAAGAAGTCCGCCTCAACCAAATGCTCACACACTATTGTTCATTCCTACCCTATCCAATTTTCTTAGGGGAAAAACAGATCAATACTCATGAACCACTATGGCTGAAGCCTGCGGCTGATTGTTCGGATGAAGATTACTTAGAATTTTACCGCTATCTTTATCCTCGCGAAGATGATCCTCTTTTTTGGGTACACCTTAATGTGGACTACCCTTTTAAGCTTAAAGGAATATTATACTTCCCCAAAATGCACAAGGATTTTGATTTCAATAAAAATAGCGTTAAACTTTATTGCAATCGTGTTTTCGTGTCGGATAACTGCAAAGATCTTATTCCTAATTACCTTATGGTTCTACAGGGAATTATAGACAGCCCAGACATCCCATTAAACGTCTCTAGAAGCTACCTTCAGATGGATAAAACTGTAAGACAGCTCGCAAGTCACATTTCCAAGAAAGTTTCTGACTGCTTAACAACTCTTTACAGCAATGACAAAGATCGTTTCATAAGCACGTGGGCAGATATTTCGCCGATCATTAAGCTAGGCGTTTTGGAAGACGAGAAGTTTTATGAGCGCGTTAAAAATATTCTTATCTGGAAAACAAGCCAAGGGCAATGGACAACAGCTGAAGAATACCTAGAGCTCTATCGTGAGAAAACAAAAGACAAGATTTTTTACGCTC
This sequence comes from Parachlamydiaceae bacterium, assembly GCA_013817115.1. GTDB lineage: Bacteria > Chlamydiota > Chlamydiia > Chlamydiales > Parachlamydiaceae > JACCRY01. The sequence continues at coordinate 1,527 of JACDDG010000473.1, forward strand.
GTGATGAAAAGCATATCGGACCACACTTTCTTGAGATCTATAAGCAAAAAGGTATTGAGTTACTTTATGCTGATGCCCCGGTTGACCCCTATCTTATGCAATTTTTAGAGCGCAAGCTATCGCCAGTGAAATTTCAACGCAGCGATGCCGGAATTGAAGATCACCTCCTAGACAAAGATCGTGAAAAAACGATTTTAGATGCATCCGGAAAAACTGAAGCTGCTAAATTGGCAGATTTTATCCGCTCGAATTTAGAGGATGATAAAATTGAAGTTGAAGCAAAAAGTTTAGCTTCAGATGCTTTGCCGGGCTTTATTATGCTTAACGAAGATCAGAGACGTATGCGAGATTACATGCAAAGCATGCATCAAGGGAGTGGTGAGTCGATGGATTTCATCAAGAAAACTTTTGTTGTGAATACCAACAACAAGTTAATAGCAGCAGTGCAAAGAATTAGTAGTAAGAATCCAACACTTGCTAAAGAACTTGTCAGACAAACTTATGACTTAGCGCTACTTTCTCAAAGAGAAATGACCCCTGCAACTTTGAATGATTTTGTAAATCGCACAAATCATGTTTTAGAGCAGTTAGCGACCATGGTACATTAAATCATTAACAGTGCCCCCTTTATATTATAAAGAAAAGTGACGTTAACGATTAACGTTCTTAGGGGCAACAAAGATCTTAACAACTTTAATGATATTCAAGATGTGTTTTTTCTTGCATCTGAAATGTCATTGAAGTCGATAAGGTAAGGTCGTTGGTGCCCTTAAG
>JACDDG010000474.1 GCA_013817115.1 Parachlamydiaceae bacterium
GGATAATGCTTCGACTCCGTCAACTTGCACACTTTGCCCTGTGGGCTGTAGTATGGCCCTGGATGAAAGAGATAACGAGATCGTTCGCACGCGGTCGATTGAAAATCCCGCTGTTAATGATGTTTGGCTCTGCGACAAGGGCTGGTTTGGTTATGAATTTGCTTCACATCCCGATAGGCTAAAAACTCCCCTAATGCGTAAAAATGGAAAACTTGTCGAAGCGAGTTGGGAAGAGGCTTTTTCTGCTATAGCTTCTAACGTTCGAGCGAGCCAAAATGGGAAACTAGCGGCTTTAGGTGGTAACGCTTTAACGATTGAAGAAAATTACTTATTTCAGCAATTGGTACGCAAAGGATTTAATACTCCTCATATCGACTCTCGTGTTGGGACTCCGTTGATATCCATTGAAGAAGAGGGGCTACCGCCTGGAATGAAAAGCCAACCAGACAAATTTAAAGAGCTTAATTTTGTTCTACTTTTAGGACTGGATATCACTGAAGAATTCCCAGTTCTATGGCTGAGGCTTAAAGAAGCAATTAATCTAGGAACCCAAGCTGTTTTCATAGGGCATTATGCCCCAGAAATTGCTTCTCATTTAAAAGAAAGTATCCTGCATGCTCCCGGCGATGAACTATCACTGCTACAATCGCATCTAGAAAAAATTTCTAAGCATTCAGAAAATGCCAAAACAGCCATTTTTGTTGGACGTCAATATCTTGCCTCACCTCATCGCAAAGTTGTACTAACTGAATTACTCAAATTACAAGGCAGTAGGGATAACTTTACAATTAACATCATGGAAGGGCGTGGAAATTACCTAGGAGCTAGATTTGCTGGAGTGCATCCAGAACTGGGCCCTTTTAATGAGGCTCTTTCCAGTAAGGGATTAAATAGCATCGAAATTCTTCAAACTGCCGCTCAAACAGGATGGGATTACCTGCATATTGTCTCTGCAAACCCCGCAGGGAAGATGCCAAAAGCTCTTTGGGAAAAAGCACGCAAAGCAACTAAATTTTTAGTTGTGCAAGATCTTTTTCTTACGGAAACTGCCAAAAATGCCGACATTGTATTGCCGACTTTATGCTTTTTTGAAAAGGAAGGTCACTTCCTTAGCATTTCGGGAAAAATTGAACAATTAAATCCGGGGATAATTTTACCCCATGGAATTTTTAGTGATGGCCACATTTTTAAAGAAATAGCGAAGTATTTAGACCTCATTGCGATCGATGCCAATTTTATTGAGCTGATTAAGCATAAGGCTGATGAAGCTTTTAAGACTGATCATCGGATTGAGCTAACAAGTTCACCGGACACAATCAAAGCGAATTTTGTTCAACATGACAAAGAAAATGAACAAGAAAAAGAAAACTCAGGTATTCTTGCATTAGCTGCCACATTTGCACAACCTCTTTTTGATCGTGGGGTGCGTATGCTGCATAATTTACGCCTGCGCCATCTTGCCAAAGATCCTAAAGTCGAAATCCATCCAGAAGATGGAAAAAGACTAGGGATTCAAGATGGAGACAACGTTAATCTTAGCCACGACGGAGCAACAATTAGCGCTGTCGCTGCTTTAAATTCCCGCATTGCCAGGGGCGCCATCCTTTTGCCAATGGGCTTTGAAGAACTAAATTCAAATGCGCTTAGTCCCAATTTGATTAATGGCGCCCCGATTGTAGTCACGAAATAAAAAATAAGGAGCTCTATATGTCAATCACATGGATAGTTGTTGCTAACAGTGCAACTGCAAGAATATTTCAAATTGAAAAAACGGGTAATGCAACAGAAGTTGAAACTCTAGTCCATGCACAAAGCCGCCTGCATGGTCGTGATTTAACTTCAGATCGACCCGGCAGAACACATGAAAGTGTAGGACACACTCGACATGCCATGGAGCCGGACACTTTACCCAAAGAAGTTGAATTTGCTTTATTTGCAAAACTTGTTGCGGAATACCTTCATGAGGCTCAAAAACAAGGTAAATTCCAAAAACTTTATCTATCTGCAGGTCCACACTTCTTAGGTCTGTTAAGACAAGAGATCTTGCCGGTAGTTTCTGAAACTATTCAAAGTGAAATTGATAAGGATTTGACACATATGACAGCCAGTGAGGTCAAAAACAGTTTTTTAACGCTTAAATAAAAAAGCGTTGCGACAAATTATAACTCGGCATGAGGGGGTTAAATCCTGTTTTCCTTTGCGTTTCTTCGCTTCTTTGCGCCTTTGCGTTAAAATTTCGGAAAATAGAAATTTTTAACGCAAAGGCGCAAAGAAGCAAAGAAACGCAAAGGAAAAC
>JACDDG010000475.1 GCA_013817115.1 Parachlamydiaceae bacterium
CACTACTTTTATTATCGCATTGAAATAATTATCCATAAATAATAAACAACATAAATGACCTCTAGCCAAAATCAGTACTCCTTCTAATTATTCTTGCTAAAATGTCACGCATTTATTAAAATTCCGATTAGTATAAGGTAGGAATTTACCTTATCCTTTTTAAAGAAGCAGAAAAAATGCCTATAAAACCGAATAGCTCAGTACTATCTTTCTTTTGGGGGCATATCAAACCCTATAAATGGTATTACTTAGTAATGCTAAGCGCTCCAATAATTACAAGCTTCTACCCGTTTGCTTATAATTACTCCATTAAACTTTTTTTGGATGCTATGGTAAAGCCTGGGGAATTGACCTATAAAGAAATACAATTCCCTATTATCCTTTTTTTACTGACACAATTTTGCATAGATATTTCATGGAGAGTCAGCAATATTGCCGAATGGCAAGCCGAACCCTATGTAAGGCGCTCCATTTTGCTAAAATCCTATGATTATGTACAGCATCACTCTTATACTTTCTTTCAAAATAATTTCACTGGAACAATCAGTAGTAAAGTCAAAGGAATTTTAGACGGATACGATAAATTTTGGGCTGAAATGCATCATGGTCTGATGGCGAAATTACTAAAGTGCATCGTTAATTTATGTGCACTGTCAATTGTAAACATAAATTTAGGATTATTTGTCTTTATTTGGTCAGCAGTGTATGTACCGATTATGTACAAACTGTCTCTTCGATTAAATAAGCTTTCCTTTGAAGAAACAGAAAGTCGACATAATTTAATCGGACAAATTTCTGATAAAATCAGCAATATCTTTTCATTATTTTCTTTTTCATCTCGTAGAAGAGAAAAAGAAACCCTGGATTCACTAATCTCGAATGATTTTATTCCTAAACAAATTCAAGTTTATAAATACGACTTTAAAATTCAGCTTGTCGGCGGAGTTCTCTACTGGATCATGATGATTTTCATATTATTTTATATGATACATTTACGAATGAACGGGCTTATTTCTATTGGAGATTTTGCTTTTGTTTTTGGTATTTCCTTGGTAGTTGCTGATGATATTTGGCATACCACTGTTTCATTGCAGGATTTCTCTCGTGCTATGGGAGACTTGAAAAGCGCTCTTAGCATCTTGAATGTGCCACAGCTCTTAGATGACAAAAATGCGCAGACGCTACACGTTAAAGATGCCAAAATTGAATTCAATAAGGTCAACTTTGGATACGATAACAACGAACTTACCTTGAAAGATCTAAATCTAACCATCGAACCCGGCGAAAAAATTGGGCTTGTTGGGCATTCGGGAGCAGGCAAAACATCCTTAATCAATCTTCTTCTCCGCTATTTTGAAAATAGAAGTGGTCAGATCTATATTGACGAGCAAGACATCGATCATGTCACTAGCGATTCTTTACGAGAAAACATTGCAGTTATACCTCAAGACACCATGTTATTTCATAGAACTTTAATGGAAAATATTCGCTATGGCAGGGCCAATGCAACGGATGAAGAGGTCATAGAAGCAAGCAAAAAAGCTCACCTTCACGAGTTTATTTCCGAACTCCCCGAACAGTATGATTCCTTTGTGGGTGAACGAGGATTAAAACTGTCTGGGGGACAGCGACAGAGGATTGCCATTGCGCGAGCGATTTTAAAAGATGCCCCTATACTCATACTTGACGAAGCCACATCCTCACTCGATAGTCATACAGAAAAACTTATCCAAGATGCCTTAAATGTGCTTATTGAAGATAAGAAAAAAACAGTTATCGCCATTGCCCATCGCTTATCAACACTAAAACACATGGATCGGGTGATCGTCCTTGATAAGGGTACAATTGTTGAAGAAGGAACGCATCTACAGCTGATACATCAAGAAAATAGCTTGTATAAGAAGCTTTGGAAGCTGCAGGAAATCTAGGATATCATGTCAGTTAAAATATTGAAATTTTCTGATGCTGTATTTGTCTAAGATTAAGAGTTAAGATTAGTCCCAGAGGAAAGGTGTAGAATTAAGGTGAAAAAATGCTAGGATCTGAGGGCAAATTTTGTCCACGTATTTTATGCGTTAAAAATCTGGCGTCCGTACAGTCAGCAATCTGCCCTGAGCTCCGAGGGAGCGGCAGATGTATAGCCCATAGCGTAGCCCCAGAGGGGCAAGCTATGGGCTTAATTAAAAAATGACCTAGAGCTCTGAAAGAGCGATAGATGTATTTCCCCGGGTGCTGCCCCAACGGGGGCAAACCCGGGGTTAGAACATAACCCCAAAATTTAGGAATGAAT
>JACDDG010000476.1 GCA_013817115.1 Parachlamydiaceae bacterium
TCTGCGTTAAAAATCAGCAGGGTCATTACGTCTTAAACTGTATGGCAAGGAACATCTTCTCATTTCAAACTAGGACAATATTTCCCTGGAATTAGGATCCCTTTTTACCATTAATTCTACACCCTACCCGGAGAGCTGACACATTACAGGCAGTCAGAAACGTATCAGCCCTCATTGATCTAAGGAACTTAATATATCGTTTAACGACGATATGAAAAAATAAAATTGGGCTATACGGTGAACTCCCAGTTCACCTTATAGCCATTTAAAAACTCTCATCATTTTTCTTGCGAAGCAAGAAGAGTTTGCAAAATAATTCACAAGTTTGTATACTTAAAGTAGGTAAAAGGAGGTAATTATGGCACATACAGCTAGGATCTCTCCAGCTAGTGATGCGATCATTTCTGATTTAGTCAATAAAACAGGCAAATCCAAGATTGTTATTATTGAAGAAGCCCTTGAATCATATCGCTTTCGGGAAAGAATGCGACTATTTAATGAATCCTATGAGAAACTTAGAACCGATGAAAAAAAATGGTTGGAGGAACTGGAAGAGCGTTCCACATTAGAAGGCACCCTAGAGGATGGCTTGGAAGATGAATAAAGTGAAGCCCTTGCAAGGAGAAATATGGCTTTTTGATCCCGAGCTAACCAAAGGAAATGAAATAGGAAAAAAAATTCGTCCCGGCATTATAATTTCTCATAATTTAATGAATTCTGGCCCTTCAGGTTTAGTTTTTATTGTCCCTCTGACAAGTGTGAAAAAAGGAATCGAATCACATGTAAAAATAGACCCTCCACTTGGGGGATTATCAGTTCAGAGTTTTGCTTTATGCGAACAGATGAGAGCAATTAGCAAAGTAAGACTGGTAAAAAAATTCGGAACCATAAAATCTCTTTTGCACTTAAATGAAATTCGTTCCTGGCTTTTAGATTTTACGAACTTGGATCCCTTTAGTGATTAATTCTTTAAATAGGGTTTATGCTGTGAGTTGAATTCACAACAATTTCAGTTATAATTTATCGAGTAGACACAACAAATTAGTTTGTAATCCTTTCATTTCTGTGATACTCTAAAGTAATCACCTAAAGCTATATTCAGGTTTCAAATTTATATATTCATACCTCATTCCCTTTTGTGAATTAGGATTTTTTTTGTAGGAGTTATTACGATGATCAGGGTTGATGGACTTTCCATTGGATACCAAGGGACTAACTTATTTGAGAATGTGTCCTTTGCCCTTCAAAAAGGAGAACGCTGTGGATTCGTGGGCCGAAATGGTTCCGGAAAAACTACAGTTTTTAAATTGATAGTCGGTCAGGAAACTGCCGATGCCGGTAGCATCGTCATGCAAAAAGACTATACAATTGGAATGTTGGATCAACATATCCGCTTTACTAAACCAACATTAATTGAAGAAGCTGCATTAGGGCTACGCCCGCAAGATCAAGACCATCTATATAAAATCGAAAAAATCCTTTTTGGACTAGGTTTTACAGATGAAGATCTTTACGCCTCACCGGATAAGTTTTCCGGCGGATATCAATTACGCTTACATTTGGCTAAAGTCCTTGTTTCAGAACCTGATTGCTTACTTCTTGATGAACCTTCCAATTACCTCGACATCGTTTCAATTCGCTGGTTTACTAAATTCCTTCAGCAATGGAAGGGCGAATTTATTCTCATTACGCACGATCGCGATTTTATGGACAGTGTTTCCACTCACACGATGGGAATTCATCGTCAGAAAATGCGTAAAATGAAGGGTAGTTCAGTAGAATTTTTTGAAAAAATCATGGAAGAAGAAGAAATTCACGAACGCACTGCTCTAAGCCTGGATAAGAAACGTTCTCAAGTTCAATCGTTTATTGATCGATTCGGAGCAAAAGCAAGTAAAGCTGTGCAAGCTGAATCGCGTCGGAAAATGTTAGATCGCATTCCGGTACTTGAAAAACTTAAGAATCTTTATCAGCTTGATTTTGGATTCAATGTAGCACCATTCCCCGGTAGAATGATGGAAGACGCTAAGGAAATGTTCTTTGCTTATCCTCCGGCAAAAGATCCTATCATCGTCAATGATCTTTCCCTTGAAATTGAAAAGGGTGAACGTATTGCCATCATCGGTAAAAATGGACGTGGTAAATCGACAATTTTAAAACTATTAGCTAAAGAAACGACCCCGGATTCGGGAAATATCAAATTTTCTGAAAATCTTTCCATTGGTTATTTCGGTCAAACCAACTTCGATCGACTTCACCCCGTACATACCATTGTTGAAGACATCGGAT
>JACDDG010000477.1 GCA_013817115.1 Parachlamydiaceae bacterium
ATCAAAAACGACCCCATATTATAATATTGGGTCGTTTTTGATCGCTTAATCCCGGGGCTTTCTCAAAGCCAAAAATCCAAAATTTGGACGCACTTCGGTATAATAAATGGAAAAAAAGCATGATCGGTTGATGTTGCTAGATTTTATGGTTGGGTCTCATTTACGTTTTATTCACATTCTTTGCAACGTCAAAGATATTTGTACATTCATCAATAGAAGGCTTGTATCCGCCAAATTTTATTTGATCCGACAATTTCAAAACCTCTTTAATAGATTCTTTTTGCTCGAGAGTTAATTTAGAATGCATCTCCACTTCGTTAAGAAATTCTTGTGTGGTTAATGCAGATGCTGGGATCCTGTAAAAATTCTTAAGAAAATTACGTAGACTCGTTATTATTTTAGAAATAAATTCTTGCACTACAGATCCATCAAGCGACGATTGCCCCTTAATTTCCTGAAGAAGATTTTCAGCCTCGACAAGAGGAAATTTATGGTTTGCATCCAGTTTAACAGGCTTTCTCTTCTTCGAATAATTGTACATCAGAACTGTACAGGCAAATAAAAGAAGCAAAAAAAACGAGCCTAATACAAAGTGCCAAGGTAATTCTTTATTCTTAAAAACCTCAACATTTTGTGTGGATTGATCTCGTGAAATGTAAGCACGTAGATCGCTATTTAATTCAATAGGAATTCTGTCAGATAAAGAGCTCAAAGGTGCTGTCTCTGAGCTGAGATTAATGACGGCAGCTTCAGGCAAAACAACATCTACATAAACGATTGTTGATATGACTTCAACACGTCCTTCCAGATTGGAATCATTTGGAATAAAAGGAATATCATAAAAAGTTAGGGCGTATTTTCCCGGAAGCTGAGGCTCCAACTGGTAGCTAATTTTTTTATAGACAAGAGATGGATCTGAAGAAGTTAACTTTTGCTCTGTTTCGTTAATCAGTGCAAAAGGCGAAGTCTGATAGATGCTTGAATTTCGCAAAAGATGATCGACCATCTCGTCTCTATCCGGATGATAATCAGTCGGATAGACCAGGTCCACATCAATAACGAAATTTTTTGGCAAAGGAATAGGTTGCAAAACCTCGGACAATGACACAGTAGCTGCAAAACGTGAATTAGCGGCAGCGCTCATTACAAGCGATGACTTCGCGTTTTAAAAAAGCGTTCAATCTCATGTGCATATGGCTTATCTGTACGAACATCGATGAATCCGCCTTTTGCTTTGGCCATTAACTCCTTCAATTCTTCCATATGTTTTTCAGAAGCTTGTATATAGCTGCGCTGGCGTGACGGTGAGCCCGTATCAATAACTTGATGCTTACCGGTTTCCATATTAGTTAATTCTGCAAGATTCACATTCGGGAATGTCGCTTCGTAGGGGTCTGTAACAGAAACAGCAATGATATCATGCTTACTTGAGAGCAATGTTAACTCATGTGAGAAGTCAGGACACATGAAATCTGAAATGATAAAACAGATCGCAGGACGATGTTGAACTTTACCTAAATAGGAAAGTGCTTTACCGATATCTGTTCCTCGGCTAAATGGAGGAGGCACAAGTAATTCTCTAATGATACGTAAAACATGCCGAGTCCCTTTTTTGGGTGCTAAAAAAATCTCGGTCTTATCAGAGAACGTCAAGAGCCCAACTTTATCTCCGTTTTTAATGGCTGAAAAAGCTACCAAAGCACCAATTTCAGCAATTATTTTCTTTTTGCTTACATTCGATGAACCGAAGCGAGTCGATGAAGAAGAATCGACAATAAGCATTACAGTGAGTTCTCGTTCTTCGCGGAAAATTTTCACGTAAGGATACCCCATTTTTGCTGTTACGTTCCAGTCGATGCTGCGTACTTCATCGCCTGCTTGATACTCTCTAACTTCCTCAAATTCGATACCGCGACCTTTGAAGGCAGAGCGATAGGCCCCTGCCAAAAGACCATCCGCAAGATGCGTTGTCTCTATCTGAATCTTTTTTATAGTTTTAAATAGCTCTGCATCTTGTGTCGCCATGCCTATTCTCTATACTGCATATTTCAAATTAAGTCGAAAGTTATTTTTAAATCATCTTCTAACTTTCCAAGAGTCTTTGCGTCGTTCATTTCAATTCGATCTTTTAAACGAGATTTGTCAATGCTTCGAAGCTGATCAAGCATGATTTTGCCATCTTTTTTGTTGATTGTTATACCGAAGTGCGTCCAAATGTTGGATTTTTGGCTTTGAGAAAGCCCCGCGATTAAGCGATCAAAAACAGCCCCATATTATAATATTGGGT
>JACDDG010000478.1 GCA_013817115.1 Parachlamydiaceae bacterium
GCCGAATTGCATTTTTGCACAATAGACTCTAAGCTAGTGCGTAGGCAAATTTGAAAAAAAGTTATCGGCATAATAATTCATTCGGCATAATAACCCAAAAGCCGATATCGGCTTTTGGGCTACAAAAAGATTTTAGGGCAATGTTTTAAATGCATAACTTTTCAAAAAAAGATTGTGTTAAAAGTGTGATTCCAATGCCGTGCAACAATTGCTGCTTCTCAGCTTGTAAACCATTACATTTTGTCAAAAAAACTTATGCGTAAAAGTATGGGCGCAAAAATGCAAAGAAATGCAAAAAAAAACCCAAATGAATTTAAAGGATTGATTTTACGACGAAAGTTTTATAGCATGATTCGTATACCGAACGTTCAAATTTTGGATTTTTTGGCTTTGAGAAAGCCCCGGGATAAAGCGATCAAAAATGACCCAATATTATAATATGGGGTCGTTTTTGATCGTTTAATCGCGGGAGCTTTCTCTTTGCCAAAAACCAAAATTTGACCGCTATTCGGTATAAACCAAAACTCGGAGTTCATTATGAAGGAAAAATATCTTAAGCAAACAATGTTCTATATGACAATATTGATTTGTACTTGTGCGCTGATGTCAAATGCTTATGGAGCTGATTCCATTACTCAGAATAAGACGAATCCGGCAAAAACAGAAACCCGCGCACGTCAAGAATTAACAGATTTATATGAACAACACGCGTCCACACCTTCTGACATTAATGAGCATGTTCCTGTTTTGAGAAAATTAGCCAAGGAGTGTTCTTCAATAGTGGAGATCGGTCTCAGAAGAATGGTTTCCACATGGGGAATTATTCTTGGTTTATCAGAAAACGGTGCTTCGGATCGATTTTATCTAGGGATTGATCAGCAAAAGCCTCCACTAGAAAAGCTGTACCTTATCAAACGACTAGCTGAAGACAATGAAATTTCTTTTCAATTCTTAGCTGAGAATGAAATGCAAATTGATATTCCTCAAACCGATATGTTGTTTATAAATTCAATGCATACATATTGTCATCTTACATATGAACTCAATAAGTTCGCTTCAAAGGTAAATAAATACATTGCTTTGCATGATACCAGCCCGCCATGGGGCTATAAAGATGATTTAGAGTATAGCGGTAATTATTCCGAATATCCTTCTGAAATAAATAGATCAAAAAGAGGTTTATGGCCAGCAGTAGAAGATTTTCTTGCAAGTCATCCGGATTGGATGTTAGTCGAACGTCGCTTTAACAATCATGGGCTTACAATTCTGAAGCGACAGTAAGAAAATATACCGAAGAGCGTTCAAATTTTGGATTTTTGGCTTTGAGAAAGCCCCGGGATTAAGCGATCAAAAATGACCCAATATTGTAATATGGTCGGGGGCCTGCTTTGCAGGCCCCATCAACTTTAAGCCGCAATTTCTTCTGTTAATGTTTTTCCATAAAACTTTTGAAGTAACTCTTGTAAGATAAACAGCTCGTCAACAAATGGATCCATTTCCAGTCTAAAGCGCTGATGGCTTCTAGCCCTGAAGTGAAATGCATCTTCAGGTATTGAATCCCTGCCTTTTAACCAATCTGCTTTACTTTGATAATCACTTCGTGGAGCGTAAACTGCAGGAATATTTTTCTTTTGAAAAAACATTCCGATGAAAACGTCATCCGGTATCTCAGCTTTATATTTTTCAAATTGTTTGCTTTCATCAACGAGCATTTGAGCAACATCCTTAGACATTATGATTCCAGCTCCACTGACAAAAGGTATATTTAAAAACTCTTGTGGCAGCTCACATGGATAAAGCGCAACACCTCGATAACAATTAGTTCCTGGACATGTTTGTAAATACTTCAATAATTTCGGGAAGACATAGAATGATGATAGATTAGTTCTTATGACATAATCAAATTCGTGCATACGTGACTGTAAGGCCTCCATGGACATGATTGTTTTGTTGATAATACCAGGAGCAAATCCATCAGAAGTTTTGATTTTCATTTCATTCTGGGTTATCGCGTATTTCGTTGGTAAATCAAAATCTCCTCGCATAAAATAAACTTCAAAATGAGCAGGATCGCTGTTCATGTAAGCTTCCCAAACTTTTTGCATTTGTTTGTAGGCTTCGTTGTTATCTGAAGCAATGATTAAAATCAGGGTTTTTAAATCTATATTTTTGTTAGCATCATTCTCTACAAAAGCGTTTTTGGATGTGAATTTCTCATTTTGAGCATAGGCCAACCGATTAGATTTGTGAGAATCGAATAGCGTTTTCCATTTCTCCGCTACAC
>JACDDG010000479.1 GCA_013817115.1 Parachlamydiaceae bacterium
CGAATTGCATTTTTGCACAAAAGACCCTAAGCTGACCTGTAGACAAATTTGAAAAAAAGTTATCGGCATAATAATTCATTCGGCATAATAGCCCATACCATGCGATATGCAGCTATGAATGTGATATAATCTGCTCTAGTTCCCCTGTGGGGGGCTTCATTTTACTGCACCCATAAAGTTATCCTCAAATTATCTTTGCTAGAATGCCCTATAACCATGTTGGGTGTTATGTTTTTCGTGATAAAAAGTTTGCAATTTTTCGTAGATCGGATTGCGTGGATGAAATTTTTAAAAACGTGTGACTCAAAGTTGAACTGAAATTTTGAGGATAATCTATACATTATCAAATTACGATAAGATTTCAATTAAAGGTTTCTGTGCGAAAAAAATGCCACCAACATTTTTTGTTAAGAATTTGGAAGCAATAAAAAACGAGATTCCCCTGCCGCGGAACAATGGCTGTTAAACTATACCCATAGCTGCGCTAACGCTTACTATGGGCCACAAAATGATTTTCAGGTTATGTTTTTAGCTGTAAAACTTTTTTTAAAATAAGATCAAGTGAAAAGCATGGTTTCGATTCGATGCTGAGTATCAACATGCGTTACCGTTACATTATGATGAGCCTTTTTTAATAATTGGTTTACTCTCTACAGTAAAATTTACTGAATTGGCTATAAAGCATTGTTTATGCGCCTTCTCATGCAACTCTTGAGCCAAATTACTTTTGCTCGCGTCAGATATTGTAACAGTAGGATGCAGAGTGACATTCGTAAAACGGCCCTCCCCATTTCCCAGTGACATTGTTCCTTCAGCATCATCTTGGTAGCTCAAGACAACAATTCCTGCCACGGTGCATAGATGTAAATAAGATAACATGTGACAAGATAAGAGGGAAGCTACCAAGAGGTCCTCAGGATTCCAGGCGTATAAATCACCAAGAAAAGCCGGGTCGGCAGATCCTTGTAGCGTAGGTTTTCCTTCGGAGGATATTGTGTGCGATCGTTCGTAGGATTTATATTCTTTGGTGCCGACTCCGGTATTGCCCGTCCATTCAATTTGAAGATGATATTTGTGATCTTTGGCCATGCTTTAAACCTTTTTTTGCAGTATAGTACCCCATATCGATTATCGACCTAACAATGAATTACCTAATGGGCTGAGAGTAATCTTAGGTTGAATATACCCAGGATCTTCAATATAGCTTGAATACTCTGGCCAAATGTGGTCTTTAGTATATTTAAGCTCAGGATAAGCTGGGTTATGTCCTGTTGAGACTCCATTTTCAAATGCTTCAAGTCTAAGAACTTTGCCTTCAGCTGATAACCTGGCTTTTGGAACATAACACAAATAACCGACCATTCTTACTTTAGGTTTGTCGCTATAGGGCCTATTCTCGCTAGGATGTTGATTCCAATGAACGGTTCTTGAATCCCATAAAATAGCTGAACCGCGAGGGGCTATGATATGTTTTAGGTAATATGAGTTTCCCGATTCGTCTTTGCTTCGTTCGAAAAAATCAAGCAAGTAGTTTTTTCTGGATTTCGTTTTATCTGTACTTGCTGATTCAAGCTCCGGAGCAAATTCACTGAATCTAAGATGAGACTTGGGAATGCAGTAAAAGCCGCCGTCACCTTCAAAAGAATCTTCAAATAAAAATTGTCCTTGAATAGTAAATGGCCCCGTACTTAACTGAGACTCACTGATGAAGTCATCCGGTGGATTATTGTTATGTGTGAAGTTGTCTTGTCTTCTCATGATCGTCTGATCCACGTGAGGCCATGGTTTAAAATAGCCTTCTCGTATTTCTGGAGGGCACATAAGTGACAGACCGTCCATGCTTACGATAAGGTCATCAGTGTTCCATATTTTGGCAAATACATTTACAATGCGTGGATCCTGTCTTAAGTCCCACATGACTTGGATTTGTCCGGCCGGCCCTGCAAAAATTCCTAGTTTGTTGTGGATCGGGAAAGCTTCACTCCAATTGCTTCTGTCATCCTTTTTGCATTTTGGCCATGCCTTTTCAATATACTCATGCCAAATGCGGTTGTATAATATTTTCGTCTCTGCTGTGGAAAGAATTTGGGGGATGACGCAATATCCCAATTCTTCAAGATCCTTCAAGTAAGAAGACGTCGTTTTTTGTTGTTCTATGGGAGGAAGTTGTGCATTGGTAAATGTGGGGGTAAGACAGGTAAAAATAAACAGAAATAGGTTCGTGTGGTTCAATTTCATTGATAGCTCGATAGCTCCAGTGGTGGCTGTAGTAAAACTCTTAAGA
>JACDDG010000480.1 GCA_013817115.1 Parachlamydiaceae bacterium
TAGATAGCTTATACCCCTACCCAAAATGTTTTCATTGCCTTTCGGCATACACTAGTAAAAAATCTTTGTTCTTGAAGTAAGACAATAAAATATGATATAAATTATCTTACTATCAGATTAAAAACATAAACAAAAAAGGTTACATGTCAATTCTTACAAATTCCATACATATAGGCAATAGTAACGCAAAAGCATGCCTTCCAAAACCTAGCGCTAATATAAATTTTCCAAAAATAACCCCTCGGAAATGGCTCAACCCCTACCATAGTTTAGAAACTCGTATCTGCGCCATTACTGAACGCTCCCTAGATAAAGCCTTATCTAAACAAGATGTGACTGATTTGAAAGACGGTTTAAAACTTGCACATAGCTGGATATGGCCTAGTAAGACAATCAGGACGATCCTTTCAAATCTTTCTCAACAAACGATTAAAACTTTTTTGAATGAAATATTTGTAAGTGGCAGTGATAAAGAGATCGAATATTATCTGGAAGGAACTTTAAATTTTTTAAAGGATAATACTCTTTTAAATATTTCAGGCTTCAAAACCGCTGATGTTGCGAATGCGTCATTTAAAATTCACTCCCTTACTAAAACTACGGCTACGAAGAGTGTCTACGCAAAAGAAGGTAGAGCTGCCTGGAAAGAATTTATGGTCGAATTAAAATACTTCACTCATCAATTGATAAGTATAATGATCAGTTTAACCGGAATTAATGAATTGATAAGAGAGAAAAAGAAATGGTATCAGGATTCTGGCGGAGGTCTAAGCAGTTTTGAAGCCAATAGTAAACTTAAAACATACCTAAAGATGATAGGCTATCCAGCTGCTATTTTCGGTATTATTTATTCTTATGTACAATTTACAATTCCGGCTTTAGCACTTACCTCACTCACTATTATATCAGTCATTGCTTTAGCAATGTTTTACACAAGATATTGCAAACCCTGCCCCATTGACCAGGTCGGATTAAAAAATCTTACCATCGATTTACTTAGCAAAAACAGTCCTATTTATCCTCGCCAGGATATTTTAAAGAAAATTGAAGCGGCCTTTCAAGCCCAAAAAGGTGTTATTTTGGTAGGATCACCGGGTGCCGGTAAATCATGGATTGCTCGCTCTTTTACAGAGCAAGTTGCAGCAGGTAAAATTTGCAATTTTATTAAAGACCCTCAAGTTTTTTTTTGCAATAGTTCTAATTTCACAGAAATGGGTCCGAATGCATGTTCATTTAATTCAATCGAAGAAAACTTTAAAAAATTTAATGACCAAGTCATTTTCTTTTTTGATGAATTCCAAGCACTTTTCAAAAATAAAAAAGCGCTAGGAAATAACTGTGGTGAACAAATTAAAACCTTTTGTGAAGATTTTAAATATATCATTGGCGCAACAACAACTGATGAGTATGCTGAATATGTGGAACCACAAACTGCTATTGTTTCTCGTCGATTCGAGACAATAGTTGTAAATCCTATGCTATCCTCTGAAATTAAAATCACCCTTTCACAATATCTTGAAAGCAAAGATTCAAAGATCAACTTTGAATCCTCAGTTTTCGATTACATTATCGAGAAAGCCGTCATCCTTAAATCTAACAAAACTTCTACGGTCGATGAAGCATGCAAACTAATGAATTCCGCAATTAAAAAAATGACTTCTGTGCGTCAAAATATTCTTGAAGATAGTTTTTTGAATTTAGAAAATAAAATAGGAATGATCGAGCAAACATTAATAAATGGTGAAGCTGGCCATGATCTAAAAAAAATGGAAGAATTAGCAAATAAGTTGCTTAAAAAAAGAGCCAAATTACAGGAAGTTAAGCTAGAAATCAAAAAAAAGAATTTACAAACTGCTAGAATGAAAAAAATGGAAAATTACAAATTAAAGCTTACGTATCAATCTTATAATCTTGATAGCTGTATGGGTCGTAGTGATGGTAATGCAGGTTTAATAAAAGAGTCTCCCCTTGCTCGTAAATGGTATAAATTAAATGCCAGCATTAAGGTGGTTTCAGAATTTATCGCTAAGGAAAGGATATCGCTGGGACTACCTACAAGTTTAAATAAGGATCTTATAGATGCTATTCTAGAAGAAAAATTAAAAGGTAAAGAAATTAATGACTAACTGATGTGAATTGGAATAGGGTCTATAACATCGGTAGGTATACTCGAGAGCGAGTGATTTTTTGATTTTCCAGTCTGCGAAAAATGCCACCCGGTGTGATTTGCGACGATTCAATAGCCTGAGCTATTGATGAGGAGCAAAGC
>JACDDG010000481.1 GCA_013817115.1 Parachlamydiaceae bacterium
CTTTCACGTCCAATTGCTTCCCACCCCACCTCACGGTGACGCAGTTATTTTCAGTTACAAAGGCTTGGCTACCTTTGACAAGGACTTTCACCTTGCTAAATGTGTACGCTCACGAGCGCACTGCCGATGATTTCATCTGTACTGCATATTCCAAAGAAGTATTATTGGAAAAAGTACAGCCTGCAATTATCGAGTTTTTAAAAAAACGTGGTCTTGAACTCTCTTTAGAGAAAACAAAAATCACGCATATTACTGAAGGCTTTGACTTTCTCGGATTTAACGTTCGGAAATATGGTAGGAAACTACTCATAAAGCCTAGCGGCTCTTCAATAAAGAAATTTACTGAAAGCATCCGTGAAACTATCAAAAAACTCGGTAACTCCTTAACAGTCAAATTAATAGCTTGCTTAAACTCTAAGATTAGAGGATGGGCAAACTATTATCGTAGCTGTGTGGCAAAGGAAACTTTTAACAACATAGACACTGTCGCTTTTGAATCTATCTGGAGAATGCTAAAAAAGAAGCATCCAAATAAAAACATCTCTTGGATTCGATGTAAGTATTTCACAAATATCGGACAAAGGAACTGGTGTTTTTTCTGCAACGTCTCAACGAAAAAAGGGGTTAAAAGCTACACTTTGACAAAGGCCAGAGATGTCAAAATTCGAAGGCACATAAAAATCAAAGGAAAAGCTAACATCTTCGATCAAGACTTTGAGGATTATTTTATCGAAAGAGAAAATAAAAGGAAAATGGAAAGAATGAATAGCCGGATTGTAAATAACAATCTTAAAAGGGCTTGAGCCGTATGAAGGGAAATTTACATGTACGGTTCTTAGAGGGGCTAATTGTGGTAACACAATTAGCCAACTCGACAGCTACATTTTTTCCCCGTTCTGCATTTGCTAACATCACGAGTGGGCCTTTTTCTTTACGCTCCTTAACTGTCAAAACTTTTTAATAAAAAGCCCCTGACCTATCTCTACTATCCCAATATCCAAACTATCCTGTCCATCCTTCCCATCCTGACAGCCTTCTTTCAAGACTTTTGTATTCTCTGTGTTCTCTGTAATTATTAATTGATTACAATACATCAACGTATATGTTGCCGGGTTTCGCTCCCTTCTTTGTCAACCTACCTACACTTTTAATTGCACCCTTTTTTTAATCTTAAATCTGCATTTTTACATTGTAATTTTTCAAAATCCTAGCTATAACCAAGGTTAATTTTTGTTTACTCATTCCCTGAAAAAACAGCAAAAATTGCACAGAAACACAACAGTGAAAACGATGACACCTAAAACAGAAAAATTAATTCGAATCGGATCCAGAGGCTCTAAACTTGCACTCTTTCAAGCAGAACGTGCTAAGACTCTCATTCAATCTATAAGGCCTTCATGGCAAATTGAAATCGTCGTGATTAAAACTTTAGGCGATATCGATAGAGTTAATCCCCTTCACAAAATCGGCGGAAAAGGTGCCTTTGTAAAAAATATTGAAATCGCTTTATCAAAAAGCGAAGTTGATATCGCTATTCATAGCCTAAAAGATGTGACATCTAAACCTGTAGAAGGTTTAGAATTTACCGGATTTTTAAACGCTGAAGCAATTACAGACGCCTTTATAGCCCTTACGCCATACCAAAAGTTGTCTGATCTTCCTCCTGGATCCACAGTCGCTACAGGAAGCCTTCGACGTAAAGCACTTCTAAAAAAATATTACCCGGAAATTAAAACGGTAGAAATCCGCGGAAATGTAGATACTCGTATGGAAAAATTGGACAGAAAGGAATTCCATGGAATTTTACTCTCCGAAGCTGGACTTATACGACTAGGTTTTAAAGATAGAATCACTCAGCATTTCACTCCACGTGAATTTTGCCCTGCACCAGGACAAGGGGTCATTACTTTACAAACTCGGATAGATGATATTGAACTTAAACAAATCTGCAATGCAATTAGCGATCCACAACAAGCCGTAAAATCACAGATCGAAATCGCTTTCTTAGAGCATCTCGATTTTGATTGTCACTCCCCTCTTGGGGCTCACGCTCTGATCAAAGAGGATCAAGTTCATTTGCAGGTATTCTTGGCCAATCAAGTAATGGATAAATATCTTGAAACAGATTTGATTTGGGAGCTTGCAAACGCTAAAAATGGAGCTCTAGAAGCTGCTGATCATGTCATCGAATGGTTAAAAATCAATGGATAGAGAGATGACAAATCTCGAAAATCAAAGAGTGTCCTGTTGCGAGAAGT
>JACDDG010000482.1 GCA_013817115.1 Parachlamydiaceae bacterium
GGTTTAAGGCGTCCAAGTAAATAATCGATAAAATGGGCTTGCTTTTCTTCATAGTTTTTCATGGTAGAAGGAAATAATTCTGCAAGAGAATGTCCCAAAGTAATTAAATCAAAATCACCTTCTACAGGCAGATGGTCTTTTAAACAATTCCAGCGTCTAATTGTTAGCGGCATGCCGTAACGACCGCAGATTTCTGCTCCAAGTTCCAAGGCTTCATTATTGATGTCTACCGCAATAACTTCACGGGCTCCGTAACGCAAAGCAGCAAATGCAAACGGTGCCGGACCACTACACACGTCAAGAACGCGTTTAGGGGGGGTCGGAAGTTCACCAAGTAATGAAAGGGCTTCTTGATAGTGCATCACCCAGGGGTATAATATATAGGCAGAGAGTTGATTGCGGTCAGCAAAAAAATCTGTATCTAATTGAGGAAAATTTTCTTTTTCTTTCCCTTTTTTTCCTTCAGGATCATAAAGTAATTTGAGACATTCAACGACACCACGAAATTCGCGTGTCTGCAATTTGTCACCGGGACCTGAAGCTTTATGAAAGCGGCGCCATATACCGATTAAAAGAGGCATGATTGTATCAAGATCGACTGGGGGAGTGCGGTTTTTTGCTTTCATAAACTTACTTTTACTCAAAGATTATTGTTCGTTCTTGTTCGGTTAGCTCTCTATAGGAACCTTCCGGTAATGGTCCTAAATGCAGACCGCCAATGCGAATACGTACAAGTTCGCGGACTTCGAGTCCAGCATTTTGTAGAAGAAGTCGCACTTCTCGTTTTTTTCCTTCTTGCACCGATATTTTTAGAGTTCCTTTACGAACTTTACTTACTTCTTTCGGTTTTACAAAAATTCCTTCGACAAGAGTT
The DNA here is from genome assembly GCA_013817115.1 of Parachlamydiaceae bacterium. GTDB lineage: Bacteria > Chlamydiota > Chlamydiia > Chlamydiales > Parachlamydiaceae > JACCRY01. The sequence continues at coordinate 875 of JACDDG010000482.1, forward strand.
CCGGATGAAATAGCTTTAAGATGTTCTGCAGTAATTTCCGAGTCAGTCTTAGCAAGATATTCTTTAACAATGTTCGATGAAGGATGAATAACTTTATGGGCAAAATGGCCATCATTAGTCACAATAAGAAGACCTTTAGTGTCCTTATCGAGTCTTCCAACGGTGAATAAACGTTCCTTGACTTCAGGAAATAAATCTAAAACGATTCTGTTAGTCGTATTTTTGCGAGCTGTGCAAATGTAGCCTTCAGGTTTGTTGACCATGAAATACACTTTGCTTTCAGGTTTTTTAATAGCAACATCGTCAACGAATAGGTGATCGTTTGAATCCACCATCGTCTGTGGCACGAGTGTAACGACTCCGTTAACTTTAACGCGACCGTCAAAGATAAGGGCTTCACACGCTCTTCTTGAGGCTACACCGGCAGCCACCAAAGTTTTACTTAATCTGTTTTTTGTCATCAAGGTATCCATTTAATTTTCTCTGTACACAGTCTAAACTAATTTCCATTTAAAATCAATAATTGAATGAAATAAAAGGAAATGAGAAAAAGTGTGTACAGTAGTAGGATGTAAAAAAAATAGTTTAGGTTATTTTAGGTCTGGAGAACCATAGTGATCATCATAGCGCCAATTCCCACAACCATGCAGCCAACAAGGCTCAAAGCTGCTAAACTAGCAAAATATTTTCCAACAGTAAAAGTTTCAGTATAACGCTGAGCTACAATTCCGAAGAAAGTACGAAAATACTTGGTGTAAGTTATATCTTTTCCAATAAGTCCATGCAGACGATTTATTTCCAAAGAAATTGCAAGGACTGTAATAACTGATATTGCAACTGCTGCAATAACAAAAATCCCTTTAAAAATTTTGGTTGTTAGACTGTTATTTTTTTGTTTAGATGGATTAACCTCGTCATCAAAACGTTTTCTAGAAGCATTAAAATTGAGTTCGTGACGTTGGTTAAAATCATTCAAATATTGGTTATGTCTGTTAAAATGAGAAAATGGTCCATTTCTATCGCTAATCATGTTTAAAACACCTATTTAAATTGTTAAACATTGCAAAGAACAGTGTATGCAAAAATGCATTATTTAGATTTTATAGCGTGTATAGCACAATAAAGCAAGGAAAAAGAATGAGCCCATATAATAGCGCCTATATAATTCTGATTTCTAATAGGTTCGGGAGCGATGTCATCCACTTAGTACACCATGAGAGTCCTCAAGGTCTTTAGCCCTTTAAGTCTTTATTGTCTTTGGTGTCTTTTGTGTCTTTATTGTCCTTTGTCCTTAGAGTCGTTTGTCTTTAATGTCGTTTTTCGTTTTTATGCTTTAATAGTAATAGTTTGAAGCGGCATTAAAG
>JACDDG010000080.1 GCA_013817115.1 Parachlamydiaceae bacterium
AAGCTTTAGGATTATCACCTCAAATCCTCAAAGCCAAAAAAACAATCTTGTAAATTTCAAGATGTAGTGACGAGTAGGCCAAACTTTATCGTAGTTTTAGGTGTATAAGCCGTTAAACTTGGGCTAATATATTACAAGCTATAACTTTAAAGACGTCCTGAGGGAGTTCATGTAAAGACGAATTTTGATCCATAACATCAGCTATTATCGCTAAAAATTGCGGCTGATACCTTATTGAATTTACGAAATGGTTAACATTTTTGGTTCCCTTGAATTGAGGGGCAGAATTCTTCAATCCTACTTCTTCATTAGCAAGGCTTTGTCGCAGCTGTGGGGATAGAAAAGGGTCTCTGCCTCTTCTAAGGGCCCTTTAGGGGACTTCATTTTACGCCCCTAAAAACTAATAAAAAAATATTTGTGGCCCTAAAATGAAGCTGAAAAACTCCTTACACAGTTAATTTGGGGGAATTATAAAAGAAGTCCTCCTACAGGGAACAGAGGTGCGTTTGCTATCCCCACAGCTGCGACGAACCCTTACTGTGGGACTGTGGGCTACAAAAAGATTTCAGGCTATGTTATTATCTGCATTACTTTTTATAAATTACATAAAAAAACATGTGATATGATGAGCTATGTTGCCACGTTTTTGCGTATTCTAACATCTCGATTGTGGTTAGGTGTTGAATGCCAGCTACGTTAACTCAACATCGAAATCGGAATGATGAGCTACATTTTGCTATGTTTTCTAAGGGCAGATTGTGTTTGACCCCTTGGTTATGAAATATCTGAGAGAGGCTTGACAGCAAACCTCTCTCAGTAAATCAACTACCAGCCGCTTAGAGCCAAAGCTGAAGCTGCATAAGTAACAGCGCCTCTAGCAAAACAAACTGCCGTTGCAGGTGAAAACACGCCAATTGCAATATTAGCTATTGCTATTGCTGCTAGTGAAGGAGCTAATATCTTAAATTCCTCGTTAGCACGGGTTGGATCAATTATTTTTTCAGTAATAGGTTCAACCAAGGTCTTTTTCAAGAAATATGAAGCTGCACAAAAAAGCGCCGCAGCGACAGGATTGAATACAAATAAATTGATTTTCAAAGCTGTTCCTAATAAAGCTAAACCGGCGCCAACTGCTGCCATAACAAGAGTTTTAGGCACTGCTTCAATGGCTCTATTGAAAGAATTGGTGATAAAGGCTGCTGTAGTGTCAAAAAATGTCATAGGGTCTCCTAAAAATAATGGATTTAAAAGTGCTGCACATTGGCAATTCCACGCATATGTAGAAAAGATTTATCAAATCCACAATAAGCTTTTAGGGGCATGTTTACAAATTTAACAGATTTCTGTCAACCCTTAATCGCAAATATTTTTTTTTGAAAAAGACAATTAGAAAACCAAATGCGGCCATAAAAAACTTAGCTGCATCTGGCTAAATGATTCTTTAGAGGATGCTGAGGGAAAGAAGTGAAGCTGCATAAGTCATAGTCCCTTTAGCGAAATCAACAGCCATTGAGGGGGCTATTACACCGATTGCATATTGTGATATTGCTAGGGTTATTACTAATGGTGCTAGCCGCTTAAAGTCGCCGTGAACTCTACTTGTGTCAACAAATTTTTGGCATAGTGGTTCAACAATTGTTTTTCTTAAAAAATGCGCCGCAGCACAAAATATACCCGCAGCTAATGGATTAAAAGCAAAGCAATGAACTTTTAAAGCAATTCCCGCCAAGGTTATTGCGGCACTAACTATTCCTATTACACCGCATTCAGGCAAGGCTTGAGTGGCCCTATTATAAAAATTAACAAAAAGAGCTTTTGTGTTATCACCGATTGACATTGGATTCTCCTAAAAATTATGAGTTAAAGTGCGTACATTAGGAATTTCTAAGTATTGCGTTTAAAAGCATTATTCGATACAGCGGCAATAAAGTCAAGACCTAGATTAACTTTTTATCTATGAAAAGAATAGATCCAAATATAAGTATTTGCACATTTTTCAATCTGCTTCAAAAATATCTTCGCAATTTCCCTCTAAAAAATGTTTTTTAGCCAATGGCCCCAGGTACTTGTAAGATCTTCGGCTGCTAATAATGGGACAACATGTAGCAACATTCCGTCTCCAGTGGTGATTGTAATTTCACCAACACAATGCCCTGCAGATAATGGATAGGTGACATTTTTCCATTTTAGAGATGCATTTAACTCGGGCTCCTCTGCGGGATAAAATTCCATGCTAATCTCCCCCGCTACTGTCGTTTTTATGGCTTTAGAGGACCCTTCAGGGGCAAAGAGATAATTAGTTTCTCCGGCTTTGACTAATACACGCTTGACTTTAGGCTGATTAAAAGCGGCTTCAAAGAGTTTGGTTGCCTCTAAAAACATTTCTTGGCGCTCCGCACATTTCAATAAAACAACTATCAACATTCGATTGCCTTGAACCGCAGCTGCAACTAATGTATTTTGGGCCAATGCAATATAACCTGTTTTAACTCCAATTGCTTTAGGGTAATAACATTTTCCGGGCTTGAGCAATCGGTTGGTTTGCACGATTACTGAAGCTTGTTGCTTGTTTGTTTTAGGGCGAACGTATCTTGTGGTTGAAACGATTTTGCGAAATAACGGATTTCTCATGGCATGGGACGTTAAAATAGCCATATCGTAAGCTGTTGTCACATGATTCGGATGGTAAAGTCCATGTGGATTATAAAATGTTGTCTGATGGCACCCTGTACGTTTTAAAAAAGCATTCAATTGTTCAATAAAATTAGGAATTGAACCTCCGACTGAATCAGCAATCACATTCGCAGCATCATTTGCAGAAGCAACAAGCATTGCATAGAGCAGGTCTCGAAAAAGAATTTCTTCTCCAGATTTCAATCCTATGTTAGACCCTCCCGGCTCTAGCCAATAGGCAGGCAAACTATATTTAGAACGTTTTTTTGCTTCGGATGAGACTGAGCCTAAAGCTTCTTTATTAACAGTCACTGAGATTAGTAATTTATCGGCTGCAATTTCTAAAGCGTAAGCTGCTGTCGCTATTTTAGTGATACTGGCTGGATAAAGTGGTTTCTTAGAATTTTTTTCATAGAGAATTGCTCCGGTAGATGCATTCATCAATATGGCAGCCTCAGCTTGAACGGTAATATTTATCGCTTCAGCAGATAAATTTGCCCTAACAGAAATATTTATTCCAATAATGCAAACAAAAAGAAAAATCGATCTAACCATTTTTATCCTTTGGAGTTTGTGCAACCGCTTATGGTTACACAACCTTTATACCGAAGAGCGTCTAAATTTTGGGTTTTGGCAAAGAGAAAGCTCCCGCGATTAAGCGATCAAAAACGACCCCATATTATAATATTGGGTCATTTTTGATCGCTTAATTCCGGGGCTTTATCAAAGCCAAAATTTGAACGCTCTTCGGTATAATATTTTCCCTTACCTTTATGTACAGAGCCATCATAACATTCGCTCCTGAAGAAATGCAAGATAAATGAAAAACTTAAATTTAGTTAAAGAAAGAAAGAAAAAAAGAAGTGGCACAAAAATTGCAGTTTTCATTTCTAATCTAGCAATCGGAGATTAAATTATTAGTTTAGCTTAAATTTATTTAAATTATAGAAGCAAACAGACATAATTAGTATAAAATACTGTATAATGAGTATATGGACGATCTATACGGAGAGATAATCATGGAACAAAATCCATTATTTTTAGAAGATTTCTACAAAAAATATACAAATGATCTTCCCAGCTGGTTACCCGAAGGAGTCATCGACGTCGATCTCGCATTACTTCATCGACTTGGGATTTTAAAACATCATACGGAAACAAAAGATCATTTTAGTCTTACCCGCTACTTCCATGTATCTGAATCGCTAGAAAAAATTACTCTTATAAATGAACAGTTTGTGATTTGGATTGTGCCAGAAAAAGTAGATGATGTTCCCACAACTTATACTCTAGTATGTTTAAATCGCCCTAAAGGTCCGCAGCTAGAATTAGCTTTCTGCACATGGGGGATTTATAACTCATCGCGATTGGTTTTAAGAGTTCTTGAGAAATTTCTATTTGAAATTCAAGAAACAGAAGATCTTCTCACTTCCCTAAAGAAAGAGGCTCGTCACTAGCGGATGTAGGATTTTCTTCACTAATAACTTCTGCTGAAATAGTGATATACTCCACAATTTTTTGCGCTAAACGTCGATTCAAAGGATGGCGAGCTGCTGCAAAAGCTGAATCTGCATCTGACAACTGCCCCAATGAAAATACGTTTGAATCATGGCGTGTTGCATTATATTCATGATCGAAATCAATTGATGCAGACAATATTACCGTTGGAATTACACTACACATTGTCGTGGCATTAACCAAGGAAACTTCGGCTTTGGCTATTGAACGGGTCTCCGCAGGTATGATTGATCGCTTATATTTTTTTCCATGAACATGTTCGTATCTAAAGCCTATATTGTCATCCTCCACACCAATTAGTTTTACAATGAGAGCCAATTGCCCGTTTTCAGTACGATGTTCAAAAGGAGAACATGTTACAATTTCGTGAACAATTGCGTTAGTTAAATCACCATCCTCATCTCCGTAAACATAGGGAACCGATAATGTCATAAAGCGGGAAGAGTTCTTTCCATATCCTGGGCGATACCCACAAGAAGAGAAGGTAAAAAGGGTGGCGACTAGAAGCAGCAAAGTAGAGTGCCATAAAAAATGTGATGATTGCTTTGGCACTCTTCCTTGCTTCATGAACTACTGAATCCAATTAATTAATGATCTTTGGTTTTCGGATTCTTCGCCGTCATCAAGTTGCATAACCCTCTGTTGATTCATCAGATTTTCAGATTCTTTACAAGATTCCTCCTGTGGGATTTCATAACCGAGCCGAGCTAAACAAGTTTTGCAAAAATTTGCAATTTCTGTTTCAGGAAACTGAATAATAGCGGTACGGAAGTAAAGAATAGAAGCTCTGGGGTAGCCAATTTTTTTATAAAAAAGACCTGTCTCGTAAAGCCCTCTGGCGTAGACTTCTTTAATAGCAAGCACTCCCCTTTCAGCTTCCGCTAAACGTTCTTCCCGCGGAAAGGCTAAAGCAAAACGGCGCGCATTGATTTCTGCAAAAGCCAAAAGATCGGAATTCTGAAATTCCCACTTAGCTTGATCGAGATAGACACGGTTGATCATTAGATAGCTTTCTGGAGTTAGTTCATGTTTTGGGAATCGTCTAATAATCATCTGGAAACTTTCAACCGCTTCATTATACTGGCGTTGTGACCAATGCATGAGAGCTTTTGAGAAAAGAGCTTGTACAGCAATTTCAGAAATTGGAACTACAGCGATGATTTCTTCATAAATTTTGATAGCATTGTTTTCAGCTGAAGCCCATTTGGGAAGTTGCCTTGTTCCTAGCAAACGACGGCGCGCACCATAGCGAAATTTTTCAGCAATTGCAAACTTATATTCTATAGCCACTTCAAATAGCTCTGGATTGCTTTTACCTTCCAGATAGTCGGAAAAAGCTTGGTCAGCGAGGTCGTATTCATCCATGTTGTAATTAGCAACCCCCTGGTAGAAAGCTGCTTCCTGGCCATAGGGTGAGAGTGGGAAATTTGCTGCGGCGATTCCAAATTGGCGTCCAGCTGTATGCCAGTCTTGAGCGCTTAGAGCCGCTACACCGGCATTGTAGTGTTCTTCTAGTGACATTGTAGCACAAAGTTTTGCGTCTACAATTTTACCATCTTTAAAAGTATAAGCTGCTTCTAAAGGCAACGTTAAGGCTGCAAAGGTCATTAGACCTGCCAGCGAGAATGAAATCGTTTTTTTTATCATCATAGCCTAATGTGTATCAGTGGAATCAAAAGTTTAGCTTGGAAGGCCTTATCATTGCAATAAAAAAATAGCCTCCTTTTTTCAGTCTTTCAGTCATTTTTTAATGCAATGATAAAGTCTTGCCAACTCTAAAGTTCAGGTGAAACTCGAAATCAAATCTGATTTTCTGTATTCATATTTTCTCCATATAGATTTTAATCTAAAAGCTTATATAAGGAAATTAGTTCTATAATAAAATTTGTATCGCACTTTAATTCTTGCATAGGTTATAATAAATTTGAAGACAAACATTTCTTCCAGGAAAATGATGAAAAACAACCTCTTAAAAGCCATCCAAACAAAGCTTGTTCCCCTTCCAGTCGGCCCCTATTCGCAAGCAGTTGCGTTGGAATCAGCACAACGTTTAGTTTTTGTCTCTGGTCAACTTCCTATTGATATGGCGACAGGAAAATTGGCGGATGAAAATATTACACTTATGACACGTAGGATTCTTACAGCTATAAAAAATATTTTAGCTGAATCCGGAAGTAGCATGGAAAACGTTGTACGGGTCGAAATTTTTTGCACTGCATTAAAACAAGATTTCGTAGCAATCAATAATGAATATGCTTTGCATTTTGCCGATGAAACAAAACCTGCTCGTCAAACAATTGAAGTTTCTGCGTTACCCATGGGGTCACCTGTTGAAATTTCTTGCATAGCTGCGATACCTTAATCACAACCTACCTTACCCTAACAATCAGGAGGCCTTGATGCCATATCCTAACAATAAAAGATCATACCAATACCCTTTATCTTATCATGGAAACCTTCTTTGGCCGATTCTCTTTTTATTTTTATATCTTCCAATTGGGTTGGTGCTTATTTTGTTAAACACATGCCTTCGTAAGGGTCCACTGACCTATTTCGTACACTATAAGGGTAGAGAATTTTGGCTTCTTTTTTGGGCAGCAGCATTTTTCCCAATTGCGATAATTTTGGCCATTTTGAATGGCTTTGATATTATCGAACTTAATGATGTGGAATAATGTTTACATCAGGGTTAATATAGGGGTTAAAGAGATTTGACTGTTAAGGCCGTAAAGTAAAATTCCAGCTACGAACAGCTAATTAAATTTTGGCAATTGGTGGCAAAATGCAGCATCAGACCACATGATACTCGAATATACCACAAATTAGGTTGAAGATGAGTGAAATTGAGACTATAAATGCCTGAATCGGATTTTAAGTGCGGCTTTTCCATCCCTTTAGCAGACTTCCTCTGCTTCATGACTTCTGAAAAAGGATCTTCTCCTCATACCTTGGAAGCCTACCAACGCGATCTATTTAGTTTTGTCGAATTTCTAAAGGAGCAAGATTACTCTTCTTTTATAGAAATAACTTCCACTGATTTGATTGATTATCTTGCTCATCTTTACCTTCTGAAATATGCCCCCACATCCATAAGTCGAGCCTTAGCAGCGATTAAAGTTTTATTTCGTTTTTTAAAAAGAGAAGGAACAGTTACTGAAAATATAGCCTTGTATTTGGAAACTCCTAAAATATGGCAAGCAATACCAACAGTCTTAAGCACAGGTGAAATTAATAGATTGTTAAATCAACCTGATCGCCGAGATGTTTATGGGGGGCGAGATGCAGCAATTTTGGAACTTCTATACAGTAGCGGACTTCGAGCCTCGGAACTCTGCAATCTAAAAATTATTGATATAGACGACGATTGCATAAGAGTTTTTGGCAAAGGAGGAAAGGAACGGTTAGTGCCAATTGGCAAAGCTGCGCTCGATTCTATCGATTATTACTTGACTGAATTTCGAGATCAATTTGATGGCGATCATGAAACTCTTTTTGTGACCCAAAGAAGTAAACCACTAGACAGAATTGATATTTGGAAAATTGTGAAAAAATATGCGGGAGAGTCAGGAATCACTAAAAATATTTTTCCCCATACATTGAGGCATTCTTTTGCAACGCATTTACTAGATAATGGAGCGGATTTACGCATTATTCAAGAGATGCTAGGTCACGCCTGCATTAATAGCACTGAGCGGTATACTCATGTCAGTCGTAAGCAATTACAAGAAGCCTTTCATCGCTGCCACCGTCGGCCTTAGAGAAAGGAAAGGGAAAAAAAAGCATCTGCAAATATCTCAAAAGATAGTCGCAGATGCTTTAAACTCACTATTAGCTAGCAGGTTGAGCTGAAAAGTCTTCCTTAGGGGTCGTAGCAGCCAATTCCACTGCCGCGACTTCACTTTGGCGAAGCTTAACAGCTTTATCAACTTTAACTGAAAGGACTTTCACTGCAAAGAACCATGCAACGCAGACAACAACAAACACTATAAATGCTTGTGGGGCGATTGCAACGACATCTTTTGTAGCAAACAAGATTAGGAGAGTACTTTGAGTGAAAGCTCCTCCAGCCTTGCCTGCACGACCGCCAATAACGTCTACGGCAGCTTTACCTTTAGTTTTCAATTCATCATTAAGAGGAATGTATGCCATTTCTTTTGTTGAGTCGAACAAGATATACTTGACAGCCTTACTCAACACGATAATGATTGCTCCTAGCAATGATGCAGCTGCAACAGCTGTAATCGCCATATTACTCATGATGAAATTCACTAATTGCTCTGAGAAAATAAATCCAAAGAACAAGATTCCACCAAAAGCGATTATTATAGGAGTAATAATTGCCGCTTTAAACCAAGTTACACGTCGAAGAATGTTTGAACCAAGGAATAAGCCGAATAGAATAGTTGTAATTCCAGTTAATGTTGAAAATTGACCCATAAACCAGTTGTAGCCGCCTTTATCTCCAGCATACCATAATCCTAGCTGATGCTTCCATTGAACTTCAACAAGGTTAATAGTGACACCGTATGCCATAATAAGAATAGCGATAAGACCTAGTTCTGGAGATGTGAAAATCAGTTTCGCACTTTCCATAAGAGAAGGTTTTTCTTTCTTTTTCTTCTTTTCAGTTTGTACTTCAGGATCAAAGAATCGCTTGTCTGTTAAAACAACAACGTGCATCCAGCGATAAAGAAT
>JACDDG010000081.1 GCA_013817115.1 Parachlamydiaceae bacterium
GTATTAACCTAAGCTATTGCCAAGGAGCTGAGCGCGGCAGATTGGTATCATTTGAAATCCTGCGCCACGCATAGGGATCATGTGGTTTGAGTCTAAATAAAAATGTCATTAAGCTCGCTAATGTCATTTATCGTTATGGTCGGTCTTCCTTTGTCGTTAAGGCCTTGATGTATTGTCCCTTATAAAGTCTGTGACCCCAGTCTTCAAGAACCATATTATTGCAATTCGTTAAAAAAACATCACTTTAGGATATTTAATTACAATTGCCTTGAGCTCCTCGCTCCTCTCATTAGGCCTTATAAAGAAAATTTTTTGCAAATTAGGACATTTTTCGGCAAGTGCCTTTATCCCCTCGGCCGTCACATTAGTATTCCTAAGTTCAATTTGAATTAGAGAAGGACACTTTTCAGCAATCGCCTTAAGGCCATCATTCGTGATTAAAGTAGAATTAAGACTAATTTCATTCAGGTTAGGGCAATTTTGGGCAAGCGCCTTGAGCCCAACGTCCGTCAATACAGTAAAATTAAGGTCAATTATTTGCAGTTTAGGGCACTTCTCTGCAAGCGCTAAAACCCCCTCATCCGTCACTTGAGTATTACTCAGGAAAATTTGTTGCAAATCAGGGCAATTTTTGGCAACCGCTTTAACTCCTTCGTCTGAAACATTAGTTTTCAATAAAAATATGTATTTAAGATTGGGACAATTTTCGGCAAGAGCTATAACCCCTTCGTCAGTCACGTTAGTTCGCCAAAGGTCAATTTGCTGCAGATTAGGACATTTGTTGGCTAGCGCCTTAAGCCCTTCGTCTGCCACATTTGTCCTTCCTAAGTCAATTTGCTGCAGATTAGGACATTTATCGGCAAGAGCTTTAAGTGCATCATCTGTAATGTTAGTCATCAAAAGATCTATTTTCTGCAGGCCAGGGCATTTTTCGGCAAGTACGCTAAGTCCCTCACCTGTCACTTGCGTTCCGTTAAGGCTAATTTGCAGCAGATTAGGGCAGTTTTCAGCGAGCTCTATTATCCCCTCGTCCGTCACTTTCGACGGGCTGAGATTAACTTGCAAAAGATTTGGGCAATTTTTAGCAAGCGCCTTAAGCCCTTCATCCGTCAAATTAAAGCATGCGTTAAATAATTGCAATTCACGGCAATTTTCAGCTAGAATCTTTATTCCTGCGTCTGTCACAGAAGTCACACTTAGATCAATTTGCAGCAACTTAGGGCATTTTTCGGATAGCAGTTTAATGTCTGAGTCTGAGAATTTAGAAAAGTGACTAAGGTTAATATGCAATAAATGATTTTCTACAATGTATTTAATAGCCTCCTCCGGTGTATTAATCCCGTAAATATGCAGTGAAATATTTCCCTTCTGCACCCACTCCTTTTTAACCTCTCTTGCCTGAGCGCGAAAAGATTGTGATACAAGGCCTACATTTTGTAATCCACTCTCGGGTCTGTACTGCTTATTAGTACTGATATTTGTACTTACGTGCGAAAAAATCTCTTTTACAACATCATATCCTAAAAAAAAGGCATTAACATGATAGCTAATGTCGTTGGCTATCTTTTCAGCTTCTGCATTATCAGGGAAATCGGCTTTAATGCGCTCTACAAATTCGGTGAGTGCCTCCCTATCATAGCCCGGTTGTGAACTCACGCATTGGGCAATATTTTCCATATTTTCTGAGACCAATGCTTTTAGTTTCGGAACATCATCTTCATTCAAAGTTTTCTTTTTGTTGTATAAATTGATCTGCTCCATAAATTCATTTCGACCCATTGGAACTTTCACCTTTTCGGGTATCATATAGCCTCCCAATTAGTAAAACCTTAATTAAAGGACGAGTTAAATATTCTTTAATTTATTATTGCCTGTGAGAACTTTATTACGCAATCAATTAAAATTTGATTTGATTAGTAAATGGTGATCAAAAAATTTTCTGCGTTTTCTAGCACTTTTTTTCTAAAAAAGGCTCGCCTCTTCTTGTTTGCAGTGAGTAACAAGACCTTGAGCAGAATCGGATTGGTTATATTTTTTATCTAAGAGCAAAATAGATTTACCAGCGTAACATCGATTTAATTAAGATATATGTTACATTGAAGTTAAGATCACCGTTCCGTAGATATACGAGAACTTAACACTTACTATTATAAAAGGAGAAAGATATGGAAGGCTTATCCGCTACCGCAATTGTACTCATTGCAATTGTTGCCATCCTTGCAATTTTAGCACTTTATGGAATTGGCATTTATAACACACTCGTTACACTTCGTAACCAGGTCAAAAATGCTTGGGGACAGATCGATGTGCAGCTTCAACGTCGTTACGACTTAATTCCTAACTTGGTTGAAAGCGTAAAAGGTTACATGAACTTCGAGAAAGGGACGCTGGAAGCAGTAATCCAAGCGAGAAACCAAGCTTCTTCAGCACGCGCAGCATTGCAAGAGGCCGGCGGGCCGACCGACGGTTCGATGAAACCTCTTATCGGCGCAGAAACAGCCCTTAAAGGCGCTATGGGCAACTTTTTTGCTTTGGCTGAAAACTACCCACAATTGAGTGCCAGTGAAAATATGCAGCAATTACAGGAAGAACTTAGCTCTACAGAAAACAAAATAAGCTTTTCTCGACAAGCTTATAATGATCAAGTAATGGCTTATAACACTGCACAGCAACAATTTCCCGCTGTAATTTTTGCAGGCATGTTTGGCCACCACCCTTCCGACCTGTTTGTTATTGATGATGTTGAGGCTAAAAAAGCTGTAAAAGTTAGCTTCTCATAATTGGGATTAGCAAAACTCATGTGAATAAGGCTTGAGTTTTGCACCCACTAAGTTTTTTTATTTACAAGGAGCAGGCCATGGCCATGAACTTCTGGGAAGCCCAAAAGCGTGCACGCTCAAAAACTTGGATCTACATCATCCTTTTTATCATTTTAACGCTCATTGTTGCAGCTTTGGCAGAAGTGGCCATGCGCTTTTTTGCCGGTGAAGACTATTCAACCTCTTTTCCGTATGTTGGTCTGATATTTATTGCCATTACTTTTACTACCGCTTCGTTTGAATACATGCAATTTTGTGTTCATGGAGGATCTTATGTTGCTGAAGCTGTCGGAGCATACTACCTCGACCCTAGCACTAAGGATCCTCACGAGCGTAAACTCCTTAATATAGTTGAAGAAATTGCCATAGCCTCATCTCTTCCGATCCCTCCAGTTTACATCTTGGACACAAAACAAATTAACGCCTTTGCTGCAGGGGTCTCTAAAGATAATGCTGCGATCACAGTTACTGCGGGCACTTTAATGCTGTTGAATCGCGATGAACTTCAAGGGGTCGTCGCCCACGAGTTTGGTCATATTTACAATGAAGATATGAAAATAAGTATGCGACTTGCAGCTATGTGCATGGGGTTCTTTTTTATTCTTTATTTTGCCTTAAGAATTTTACAGTTTAGTCGTTTTAGAGACCGCGAAGAAAAAGGGGGAAATCCGATAATGATTGCTGCGTTAATTTTTCTTATTGCCGGAGCTTTTACCTGGATATTTGGCTCTTTGTTAAAAGCTGCTGTAAGTAGAGAACGTGAATATTTAGCAGATGCCTGTGCGGTTCAATTCACACGCAATCCTGATGGGATTGCTAATGCCTTACGCAAAATTGCTAATGAATCTGAGGTAAACCAAATGCCAAAAAGTGGGATGTCTTACACTCACCTTTATTTGGATGACCGAGGAGGTTTTAGCCAACTTTTTGCGACTCACCCTCCTCTTAAAAAACGAATTGAAGCGATTGAAGGCCGTAAATATCTTCCTGATGAGTGGAAAGCGGGACTTTGACCTCTTGACAAGAATCTTTCATAATTAAAATTAATAACCTAATTAAAATTAAATTTGTTATAATGTAAATAGGAGGAATCTAATAATCAAGGTTCCTTCGACGTGAACGTAATTACAATAGGTAATCTTATGGACGAAACAAATATTGGAAGCGAAGGTTCACAGAGACAGTACGTGGTGGATCCAAATACAATTACAATTACCCCTTTTGTAACAGGAGTAAATAACAATTATCTTAATAGCAGCATAGGAGTTAGTCAACAAGAGTCTGCACATTTAGGAATTGAAGCAAATTCTCCTCGTTTATCAATGCCCACTGTCGGCGCGTTTATTTTATCCATGCAAAATCAAACAGCCACAATTACTTTAGATGCATTAAAAGCATGGGGGAAATCACTAGAAGAACAAGCTGCTCGGGTAAAAGAAGAACTTAATACTCCTAGATATCTCGATTTGCAAGCAGATAAATCTAGAGTTTCAATTGCGAGTTCTGATGGCAAAATCGTTACAACGAATGCTAGTCATAAAACCGAATTTACTGAAGTTGATTTAAACCTTCGTCATCGATGGCTACTATCATTAGGGGCGCTAGTCACCGTAGCAATTCAATTATCCGAAGGAGCAGCTGCGGCCGCAAATGGAACGGGAGCTTCTACAGTTTCCGGAGTTGCACCTAACAATTTTTCAGCAGCAGCGCCTGGTATTGCTCCCATTAGCGGAGAAAACGCTTCAGTAGGCAGCCAAAGCATAGCCTCAAAAATTCTAACTTCAGGAGCCTCTCTTGCCGCAGCTGGAGTTATTTTCTTTCAAGCCCCTATCACTTCTATAGCTCAAAAAAGTGGACTTCATAACGAAATCAAAGTCTATAACGAAGCTTGGGGTGGCCTAACTTCCTATTCTGTAGACCCTGCTTCACAAACAGCCGGCTGGTTTTCAGCAATGTGGGGAATTGGACTTATTTATCAACTTTCTGCCGAAAAATTAGGTTCCTATGCCTCACTTAAAACCGAGAGTAAACCCACCAGAGACATCAATTTTGTAAAAAACTATGCTTTGCAGGCATTAAACACAATTCAAACACCAGCCTTCAATCTCTCAATTCAAGCGATGTTAATTGCATCCACTGGAAAGGCTCCCCAAGGAGAAGCCTCTAACGCTCATCTTGAAACACTTATGGCTAAGGCAAAGCTCGTTATTTTATCTTTAGCTTTGGCATTATTAGCAAAATTGGAAGTGGGAAGTCGCAGTGATGAGGGATGGATTAATGAGCTAGAATTTAATGGATTAGTGAATGGAGAAACCGACATTACGAAAGATGATATTTTTGAAACCGCTGGGATTAAACAAAATCTAATTAAGGAAATAAACACACTCTTAGCAGGTCTACCTTCTGGAGAGAAAGATAATGTCATGTATCGTTTAAGTAGTTACATGTCAAACAATCCAGCCATTGAAGAGATGTTGGATCAGCAAAATGCTTTTGAAACTGTATTCAACCCTCCTCCATCGATTGGAGAAAAACGGATTCTTGAAAACCCATCTTAGAAATATATCTCCTCGGGGATTAAATTCCTTGGGGAGATTTTTTTTTCAACTTTCGTAAAAAACGAAGTCATCTCAATTTTTCAACCCAGAGGATGCTTCTTCTCCTCTTCAAAAGAACACTAAAATTTCCCTTTTTTAAAGATAGCTACGAATCAGCAAAATGTAGTACGTAATTCTAATCATGTGCTTTCACTTACCGTTTCATCGCCTGCATAAAAGTCAAACTTTATCCTTGCTTGAATGAACCTACTCCCATCCCCTCCCTCTTCCCTCTTCAAAAAATTGATTGCTCAAATTTAAAAAAACTGGTAATCTCCCTCATAGAAGATAAGGACAAAAATGGAAAATCTAAAGCCCGCTCCAGAAACAGAACCAGAAAGTAAATCACGTCATTCTCATTTTAAAGATAAAGACGCCATTGGACATGTGGTCGAAGCCCAAGCCCAAGGTATTATCTCCTCAACTGAAATACACGGCGCTGAGCCCTCTGGCATAACTTCCGCGGCTGCTGACGCATTACGCGACTGCGCCATTACTCTCATTCTGGCTTGGGAATTGATGCATTTCTCAGCCATTGACCAAAAATATCGGCTCTACCTACTTGCTATTTTAGGCGTTAGTTTAGCTATCTGGAAAGGTGGACGAAGCGCCTGGCTCGGTTGGTCTCGTCTAGAAAGATTACATCGCGTATTAGCCCAAGAAAAGTGGGAAATTGAACATAATCGCCAGCAAGAACGCGAAGAACTAAAAGAACTTTATGCAGCCAAAGGCTTTGAAGGCAAACTTCTTGACGATGTTTTAGACGTCCTCATGGCCGATGGAGATCGACTTTTAAAAGTCATGGTAGAAGAAGAGCTAGGTCTTTCTCTTGAGTGTCAAGAACACCCGTTAATGCAATGCATGGGAGCTATTTTAGGTGCGGTTACAGCTTCATTAATCATCCTTTTAGGAATTTATCTGAACCCCCAGTTGTCCCTAGTTGCAACAGCAATGAGTGTCGCCATCGGGGCTGGCTTAACTGCATTTTACGCCGGAAACCGATTTGTTCCTGCAATTATCTGGAATTTAGGACTACTCGCATTAGCGTATGGTTCGTTTTATTTTATTATCGATTACTTTCTAAGTACCCATGTCTAATTCTAATGCCATCGCTTCCCCTAATCAACCAGTCGTTTTCGAAGAATTTTTCGAACTTGGACTCGAAGAAACCGTAAGCCCTTTTTTAGTCCCTTCAAGCCGTTACCTCAGCGCCAATCTAACTCTGAAGGCTGCTTCTGTAGCTGCAGGATTACTGATTGTAGCTTTCGTTTTACAGTTTTACCCCTCTCTTCTTCCGGTATCAAATTTACTTTTAATTTTCGTCTACTTTTTGGCTGGAATTCCCGCGCTTATAGAGTCAATTGAAGAACTGATGACTTTTGATGTCAATATTGATATTTTGATGACCTTAGCGGCATTTTCATCATTACTTATCGGTAGCGGAATGGAAGGAGCTCTTTTATTAGTTCTTTTTGCTCTTTCCGGCGCCATGGAAGACGCTGTAACGAGCAAAGCTAAGAGTTCCTTAAGCAGCCTGCATAAGCTCTCCCCAACCAAAGCATGCGTTATCGATACCGACGGATCTATCCGCGAAAAAGCTATCAAAGATATTTCACCGGGAATGGAAATTCTGGTCAAAGCCGGAGAAATCGTCCCCCTTGACGGTATCGTTATTGCCGGAAGCTCATCTGTTAATCTAGTTCATTTAACAGGAGAAAATCTTCCTGCGACTAAAGTCGTTGGCGATAGCGTGCCTGCAGGTGGAAACAATTTGGACGGTGTCTTAACACTAAAAGTCACAAGCACCAGCGCAGAATCTAGTCTTGCTCGCATCATAAAACTCGTTACACAAGCTCAAGAAGCAAGACCAAAATTGCAACGTTGGTTTGATAGTCTTAGTCAAAGATATGCTATGACAATTATCGGGTTATCCTTTTTCTTTGCAGCAGTCATGCCACTAGTTTTATCGATACCCTATCTTGGATTGGAAGGATCAATCTATCGCGCACTTGCATTTTTAATTGCAGCATCTCCTTGCGCGTTGATTATTGCGATCCCAATAGCCTATCTGAGCGCCCTTAGCGCTTGCGCTCGACATGGGATTCTTCTTAAAGGAGGCATTTCTTTAGACGCCCTTGCAAGTTGCAAAGCTATTGCTTTTGATAAAACAGGCACCTTGACACTTGGAGAGCTCACTTACGTCGATTTAGAGCCTGTTATTGTTGAAAGCAAATTAAGTCACGATAATTTACCTCTTGCAGTAGCCTATGCGCTGGAAAAAAATGCCGTTCACCCTATTGCTAAAGCTATATCCCATCACGCCGAAGAGCTAAAAGATCTTCCGCTTATCACACTAGTTGATTTCAAGTCGATTCCCGGTCATGGCCTTGAGGCTATTGCCCAACTTCCCGAAGGCGATATTCCAGTTTATATTGGCAACCCTACTTTTATTGTGACCAAAATATCTGCAGAAAAGGCTGACATCTTAATAGAAGCAGCGTTAGTCAGCCAGCAGCGAGGACATATTGTGACAGCAATTGCTATTGCTTCGAATGTTTATCTCTTTTCATTTCAAGATTGCTTAAGACCAAAAATTGCAGAAACAATCGCAGCTATCAAAAAACGGGGCTGGCACACAATCATGCTAACGGGCGACCACCACGACAATGCTAGAAAAATTGCTCTAGAAGCAAATATAAACGAGTATTACGCTGAACTTAAACCAGAAGATAAGCTGGAGCACATTACTCAACTTTCCCAATTGCAAAAACTGGCTATGATTGGCGACGGAGTCAACGATGCTCCAGCCTTAGCACGTGCGACAGTAGGCATTAGCATGGGGAAAGTCGGAAGTGATTCAGCTATAGAAGCAGCAGATATCGTCCTATTGCACGACAATATTGAGTGGCTTGACTGGCTGATTGAGAAAGCTTATCAAACGCAGAGAATTGTGAAGCAAAATGTTATTTTAGCATCAGCGGCGATATTGTTTGCAAGCATTCCTGCTTTAGGAGGTTATGTGCCACTTTGGTTGGCAGTCATCTTGCATGAAGGTGGAACAATATTAGTTGGATTGAATGCTTTAAGGCTTTTGCGTTAGTTTTCGCCTGCATCAAGCATAGGCGGTTGAATTGTTATATAGCTTTCTCGCGCCCCTACCGGGCTTCGTTTTGAAATCGAAAACCCACCTAGAATGACAGTGATGGAGAGGGCTTCAAAAGGCTTATAGGGTATCCAAGGACTGGACCATAAAGAAATATGGTTCTAAATGTAAAGAAAAAGATGTCTCGAAAGTGAATAGATTATTTATGGAAAGAAATTTTTCTTAATTTCAAAATGTTATGAATTTAAGTAGATAAAGTCACGCCCCAGCTTAAATTTAAGTCGGGGCTTTTTATTAAATATAGGTATTATACCGAAGGGCGTCCAAATTTTGGATTTTTGG
>JACDDG010000483.1 GCA_013817115.1 Parachlamydiaceae bacterium
CGGTAAAGGTGAACAAGCCCCTTTTATCCATCCTTTTTGAGGTACATGATAATCTTCCTGGCAATTTCGATATGCCCAACCTCCTATTATTTGATTCATAGTTACAGTCAATTCTTCACGGTAGGGGTCGCAAATTGGGATATTACTTTTATAAGTGAACGTTATTTTTTCATTTTCTGCTTCTTCTCGAAAATTGTTAATTGGTTGCATAATTCTTCCTTTTCTGTTATTTAATAATTAAGACATGAATTTTAAATTTTATAAACTCATTCAGTAATAATTTAGTTCTTAATTTTCATAAGAATTGTAAGCCCGTCCGTTTTACCCCTCATCATCTGAAGTTGCATAGGATGCTTGATGCTTGCAGACTATTGGCAGCTTTTTTGCGAAGCTCGGAAAGCAAGTAATTATTCATAACCTCAAATTCTTTAATTCTTCTTTTATATTCTATTTTTTCTATTTTAAAAAATGATTTTAGATTGATAATTTCATTTGAAGTATTTATTTTTTCATCCTTAAGAGAAGAAATAGTTGCATCCATGTCTTGAACTGAGCGTTTAAAATTAGTAATCTCGGCTTTCTGCTCTTCATTAGTTTCTTTATGTTCTTTAATAAGATCATAAGCATGTTGAAGTAAAATATCTTTTTGATCAGCTGAATCTTGAATCAAGTTATTTTGAATACTTATTTTTTCAATTTTATCTAATAGCTCTTTTTGGGTGCACTCCAGCCCCGAAATCAAATTTTCATCTATGTTAATTTTTATTTGTTGCTCTTGTACTAAATTTTTTAGCGGTTGAAATTCAGAATTAATTGTTAAATAATTAAAATTAAGATCAATTAATTGTTTGGCTAAACATTCTACCCAGACATGAAATATTTGGCTGTGCGAACTTTCTCTTTTCGTATTATGAATCGGCTTGTAACCGGCACCTAAGGCCGTTAACTCACAAGCCATGAGTTTTTTTGGAGCTTCCGGGTAAAAGTGACAGTAATGATTTTCATGCCTGCTGTGACCTTCGACACTCACAATGATATAGCCTGCTTCTTTTAAAGTTATACTTACTGGTTGCATAATATAGTCCTTTTTTTGATTTCTAAATTTAAGACAAGAGCTAACAAAATTTTTGGCTCATTCAGTAATATTTCAATCCTCTATTTTATCATAAGAATTGTGACCCCGTTTCATCATCTGAAGTTGCATAGGATGCTTGCAGACTATTGGTAGTTTTTTTGCGAAGCTCGAATAGTAAGAAATAATTCATATCTTCAAATTCTTTAAGCCTTCGTTTATATTCTATCTTCTCAGTTTTAAAATTTGATTTTAAATTTATAATTTGATTCGAACAATCTATTTTTTCATTTTTTAGATTAGAAATAATTTCATTCATCTCATCTACGGACCGTTTTAAGTGGATATTTTCCGCTTTCTGCTCTTCATTAGTTGCTTGTTTTTGGTTAATAAGGTCATAAGCATTTTGAAGTAATAAATCTTTTTGATCCGCTGAATCTTGAATCAAATTATTTTGGAGAGTGATGCTTTCAATTTTTTCTAACAAATCTTCTTGAGTGTTCTGCAATCCTGAAATCACGTTTAAATCTACACTAATTTTTACTTGTTGCTCTTGAACCAATGTTTTTAACGGTTGAAATTCAGAATTAATTGTTAAATAATTAAAATTAAGATCAATTAACTGTTTGGCTAAACATTCTACCCAAACATGAAATATTTGTACGTGTGCGCTTTCTCTTTTCGTATTCTGAATCGGCTTGTACCCAGCACCTAAGGCCGCTAAATCAGAAGCCATGAGTTTTTTTGGAGCTTCCGGGTAAAAGTGACAGTAATGATTTTTATGCCGGCTGTGACCTTCGGCACTCACCATGATATTGCCTGCTTCTTTCATAGTAATTTAAAATGGTTGCATATTTTATCCTTTTTGATTATTTTAGTTCAAGCTCAAGATTGCATAATATCTATAAACGCACTTATTTAAATAATGTACCAGCTATTATATTAATTCTCAAAATTAATATAATTGATATTCAATATTAATTAATCTTATAAGGGGTTTTTACTTCGAAATCTTGATTAAATTAAGGAAGCGCAGAACGCGGCAAAATGTAGCTTAATCCCGATGTTGGGTTTATACCGAAGAGCATTCAAATTTTGGTTTTTGGCTTTGAGAAAGCTCCCGCGATTAAGCGATCGAAAATGACTCAATATTATAATGT
>JACDDG010000082.1 GCA_013817115.1 Parachlamydiaceae bacterium
GTCCAACCTACAGCTGCCAATATGTTAAGAACGACTTCTGTGTAATTTATACCTGCTCCTCCACTTTTTGGAAGTAGTATTTGAATTCCCTTTTCTTTTAATTTCTTAAATTCAGCAATTTCGGATTCACTCTTCTTATTTTGGCTATGAATGACTGAAATCTGATTATCCATAAGCTTAAAGTGCTTTTTAGCGATGACTTTGATAAATTCAGCGTGATCCATTTCAGAAACAAACATCAAGGCTCGTTCTGACTTATCCATGGCTTCGCGGATAGTCATTTTCCCCTTTTTTGATTCCTTATCAAGAAAAAGTTTACTTAATAAACCTGATTGCTTTATGTAATTTACCAACTCCGAATTTGGCATTTTGGAGATTTTTTTGCCTAACGCATCAATTTCAGTTTTATAAATTTTGTTGTCCCTAATATAAATCAAATCTGGATGGATCAATAAGCTCGATACAAGAGTGGTGAATTTAAAAAAGTTTTGACTGTGTAATAAAGATTCAGTCATCGAGATTAACTCGTGAGCTTCATCGACGATTACTAAACTTGGATTAATTTTTGCTATGGATACCGGGTTGTTTAAGTCAAATTGATCTGCATAGGAGAATTGGAGTACATAAATTCCTTTGAGAGGTTCTTTTCTGGCAATAAGTTCTCTACATTCCTCCGGTGTTTTGACCGCAATTACAGGATTCTGTGGAAACGTTTTGTAAAACTTGTCAAACAAACCAAATCTTTCTAAATCTTCATCGGTTACAACTTCATTTCCCTTAAATAAAAGGGGAATTTTTTTACATAAGTTCACATATAGGTTAAAAGCTTTTTGTTTTATTTCTTGATTGCTTGTACTGCGTAATATTTTAACACACAATTTTTTTGCAGAATCATTTACCGAATTTTCAAATTCAATTACCCACTGTATTTTACAAGCGTTGGTGCAATAACAATGCAAGGACGGTCGGGTAATTCTATCAATGAACGCAGAAGTAATTCGCATCCGGTTCTAGTCTTGCCCATTCCTGGTTCATCAGCATTGATTCCACCGCAACCGGCTTCTTTCCACACTTCAAATCGCTCTACACTTCTTTTTTGAGGTTCCCTAAGAGTGCCGATCATAGCGACTTTTTTATGTCTCTCTTCCGTGATTAAATTGCCGTCATTCGGTACACCAAAAAATTGTAATTTATTGGAGTTGGCTTTAGCATTGAATATTTCTGCTTGAATTTCCTTAAAAGCTGTAATCATATTGCCTGATGCAATTTTGCAAAAAAATCATTGTCAGCATTCATTTGCATGTTCAATAAATATTCAGGCAAGGTTAAAATTCCATCAGCTATACTCTCTAAGTCTTTGTCTTCTTCCCTCCCTTTTCCTTTGTTTTTCTTTTGTGCTTGATCCTGTTTTGCCTTCTCACTTATTAGCTTTGTCAACGTTGCGGTCGATGCGGTCAATATTTTTCCATGCATCTTAATCATACTTCTATTTCCAGTTTTCTCTTCTAATTTTACTTTTTCTTTCTTTGATTGCTTATTTGCTTGATAATTGACCTGAGTAATCGGAAGGATCGGCATGACAAAATTATTTTGCTTCCAGCAAACATCTATAAACTCGAATAGTTCAATTAATATTTCATTTTTTGTTTTTTTTTGATTTCATTTTGTTCAAATAAATTGAATCTATTTCTGAGATTATAATCGTTTAATATTTTAAGTTTATCAGATACAGCATCAGATGTAGTGGTAGATGTAACGTTTAATCCCTCCGTTAATATAAATGTAGATGCATATTTAAGCTCCTCAAAATGATTCGCTCGCAACTCCGACCTGAGCTGTAATATGCCGACCCTTTTGGGCCTCAGCCAACATTTAATTGATAATTACGTGAAAAAAAATCAGCCGGTTTGATGCTGTGGCTAAGGCCCGAATTGGCCGGCATTAAATCTCATGGTTTGACTTTTTTAAATGCTAAAACGCATGCATTGGGATGACGTACTCATTTTTTCCAATTACACATTTGATTTTATTCGCAATTTTTTCTTAAATAATGCAAGGTTATGGAAAAACATAAAAACCAAAATAAAAATTAATTTTGATTGACGATGGGTATAAGTGAACATTTGCTTTCTTTCGGTTAAAAAAAGCATTTTCCGGCGAAATTCTTTCGGGCGGAATCGCGTTGAGTGGAAAACAATAGCTCGTTTATAGTTTATACCCAAGAGCGTTCAAATTTTGGTTTTGGCAAAGGGAAAGCTCCCGCGATTAAGGATCAAAAGTACAGCGGTTATGAAGCAGCGTTGGAAGCGGAGCAGCTTATTCACACTATTTAGCCAGTTCGATTTTTTACGCCATCTGCGAGGCTTATCGAAGAGAAGACGTAAAAACCGAAGTAGAAAGAAAGAATAGATAAAAAACTAAAAAATTAAGTATTTAAAAAGGAAAAATTTATGTTTTTTGATAGTTGGTATGCGATTGTACAGGTTTTTGTAACTTCACTTTTCGCTTTTTCGATATTAATCATTTTGCTAAGAGTTTCCGGCAAACGAACGCTTTCCAAGTGGAATGCGTTTGATTATATCGTGACAATCGCGCTCGGTTCTATTTTGGCATCGGTCATTATGTCAAAAGATATTGTTGTTTCTGAAGGGATTTTGGCATCATTTTTATTGATTGCTTTTCAATTTATTATCACCTGGCTTTACGTTAGGATAAGTTGGATTGAAGATTGGATCAAAGCGAAACCGACTCTTTTGTATTATAAAAATCAGTTTTTTTCGGATAAAATGAAAAAACAGCGTGTTTCAAAATCGGAAATTTTAGCGGCAATTAGAGCTTCAGGCTGCGCTTCTTTGGAAAAAATCGAGGTGGTTGTTCTTGAAACCGACGGAAGTTTCAGCGTGATTAAAAGATCCGAAAACAACGAGTCAAACTCGGCGCTAGAAGATGTCGAAGGCACGATTTATATCCAAGAGCCTTCCAATAGTGGTTTTTGGCAAAGAGAAAGCTCCCGCAATTAAGCGATTAAAAATGACTCCATAGTATAATAATGTGTCATTTTTGATAGCTTAATCCTGGGCTTTCTCAAAGCCAGAAAATCCTTCGTTGTGGATACGGAAAATTTGCCCCGAAAAAATAGGCAGAGAATATGAAAATTTGTGATAGGATCTCTGCATCCTTGACAGCCCCCAAAGGCCGCAAAAACTTTTCAGATGATCTGGTAGAGGCGAAAAAGCCACAAAACATCACAACAACTATTATGAACCCTGCCTCTCATGGCATCATGTTGTAATCCAATTGTGCCATAATCCACATCGAAAAAAAGACAATAACTAGAACTAACATAACCGTCGAGATAAAAAAACTTAAATTCCAAACCGGCTCATGGTCATCCCAAATATGTAGAAAAAATACATACTGCACAACGCTCCCAAGGAGAGCAAGCATTAGTATCGTAAAAACCGCCATCTTTGCATCTAAATAAAAAAATTCGGGGTGGATAATGACGAAATAGGCTACTAGTGTCAAAATCAGAGAGAGTATAAATCCGGCAGTTCGGAATGAAAGCATATTTTGAAACATTAAATCATCCTTTTACAGCAAGTGTCCAATTCCATGAACAATAGTAAATATAAAAATCCATACAAAATCAAGAAAGTGCCAGAATAAGGCCATTCGAACGATCCTTGAAATACTTGAGTGATTTAGTGGCCGCATAACAATGCGAAACATCATGACAATCATCCACAATAAACCAACAAAAATATGCAATCCATGTGTTCCGATCAGAGTAAAAAAAGCTGATAGAAATCCACTTCGACTCCAGTCAGCCCCTATATGTACCAAATGTTTAAGTTCTAAAAACTCAAGTACAAGAAATGCTGCTCCTAAGGCAAATGTAACCATAAACCAAAAAAGTGCCTGGTTTTTTTGATGTTTATGAATTGCAATCATCGCTATTGAACATGTGAAGCTACTTGTTAGCAATATAAGACTTTCCGCTAGGGCTAATTTAATCTCAAGGATTTCCTTTCCGGAAGGTCCATCATAGATATTATTTCGCAAGACAATATATGCGGCAAATAGCACTGCAAATATAATCAAATCTGTCATCAAATAAATCCAAAATCCAAAAACTTTGGAATCATTTTCTTGAATAGCTTCATGTCCCATAGTAAATTATCCTCGACCTTCTGCTTTTTCGATCTGAGCGACTTCCTTGGCTGTTAACACATATTCTCTATGCTCATCAAAAGAAATTATGATGACGCATATGATTGCTCCGACAAGGCCAAAAATGGCTAGCCAAACTATTTGCCACACTAATGCAAAACTCATTATAAAACAGAAGAGAGATATATAAATTCCCATTCCAGTGTTTACTGGGAGGTGAAAGTCTTTGTAGTTCTTGTCTTGTTGAACTCCCAGCTTTTTCATATCCCAAAAAGGTTCATCACTTGTGATCGTAGGAATAACGGGGAAATTATAAAAAGGTGGAGGAGAAGGAGTAGACCATTCAAGCGTTCTTCCATTCCACGGATCTCCAGTAGTGTCAAGATTCTCATTTCTATCCCGAATGCTCACATAAAGCTGTTGCATTTGAACGACTACGCCCCAACAAATTATAAAAAATCCAATTGTAGAAGTGATGAATAAAGGCTGAAAACCTGTAGAAGAATCGTAATGATCTAATCGTCGTGTTGCACCCATAAATCCTAGTAAATATAGCGGAATGAAAGAGACAAAAAAGCCGATCAACCATAGCCAAAAAGCTCTTTTACCTAATTTTTCATTAAGTTTAAATCCAAAAATTTTAGGAAACCAATAAGTGGTGCCCGCAAAAATTCCAAAGAGCGCAACTCCGACAATCATTGTATGAAAATGAGCAATTAAAAATAAACTATTGTGCAATTGAAAATCAGCAGGAGGAGCCGCTAATAGTATTCCTGCCATACCACCAATCATGAACGTGATTAGGAAACCAATAAACCAATATATTGGAGAAGTGAAAACAACTTTTCCCTTATACATTGTCAGTATCCAATTGAACACCATGACTCCGGCAGGTATTGCAATGAACATGGTCATTATGCTAAAGAATGAATTAACATTTGGGCCGCCTCCCATCGTATAAAAGTGGTGCAGCCACACCATGTATGAAAGGGCGGTGATCGAAATAGAAGCCCAAACCATGGACGTATACCCGGATATTCTTGTTTGCGAAAAAGTTGCAGCAATTTCAGAATACATTCCAAAAGCAGGTATTACTAAAATATAAACCTCAGGGTGGCCCCACATCCAAATCAAATTAAAGTACATCATTTGATTTCCGCCGTGCCCAGCTGTAAAAAAGTGCATGTCAAACATTCGATCGAGCCAAAGAAGCAATGTTGTCGCCGTTAAAACTGGAAATGAAGAAATAATAAGTACCATTGCTAAAAGAGATGTCCAAACGAAAAGGGGCATTCTCATTAAAGTCATTCCGGGAGCTCTCTCCCTAACTATGGTCACTATAAAGTTAATCCCCGCTATCAAACTACCCAGGCCGGATAACTGCAAGCTCCAAATTAGATAATCGACTCCCACACCAGGGCTAAACTCAATCCCGGATAACGGAACAATAGCTAGCCATCCTGAATTTGCAAAATCTCCGCCGACAATAAAAAACATATTAATCAGGATTCCACCTGCCACAGTTAACCAAAAGCCTAGTGAATTTAAAAAGGGATAAGAAAGATCACGAGCTCCTATTTGAAGAGGGATAATCCAATTCATTAGACCAAAGAAAAAACCCATGGTCACAAAAAATACCATAATGTCGCCGTGCGACGTAAAGATTTGTTGGTAATGATCAGGAGTTAAAAAACCTTGAGAATCTGCTGCTACCGATTGCTGTACCCACAATAATCCTACATCTAACATCCCCCGAAAAAACATGAGAAGAGCAAAAATCATGTACATCGTTCCAATCTTTTTGGGATCAGTTGATGTGAGCCAATCATTCCATAGCCAACTCCATTTCTGGGTTTTCGTCAGATATATAGCTATGGCAATTGATACAATTAAAATAAAAAGCGTTCCACCGATCGTATACCAAACATGTGGTAATGCGTCTAAAGTCAGTTTTCCAAAAAGTGAATTTTCCATAGGTCTTTTTAATTGGGTTGTGGCATGTACATATATTTCATAACAACTTCATCAAATAAACCCTTTTTAACATCAGAATAAAGGGCAATGGGATTTTTTAATGAAGGTTTGACAAGTTCTGTGTAGCTTGAATCTGTCAGGTGCAAAGGTGACTGCTTTACAGAAGCAATCCATTTCTCAAAATCAGATTCTGAAGAAGCTTTTGCAACAAAAGTCATGCTTGCATAGCCCTCTCCATTGATTTCAGCAGCTTTACCAGAGTATTCGCCGGGCTCATTAGCCATCACATGCAACTGTGTTATCATTCCTGTCATGGCATAAATTTGCCCGCTTAATTGCGGCATCCAAAATGAATTCATTGGGGATTCATCTGCCGAGAGCTTGAAGTGCACAGGAATTCCTACAGGAAATTGAAAAAAATTAACTGCCGCAATCCCCTGCTCTGGATAAATAAATAACCATTTCCAATCTAAAGCTATAACCTGAATGGTAAGCGGCTTAGCATCGCTTTTGATTGGGTTATAAGGATCAAGTTTGTGGGTAGCACCCCAAGTTACACCGATCATGCAGGCAACTATAATTGATGGTAGAATCCATAAAATTAGTTGATTAAAAGCGGAAGAGGGTTGCACCGATGGAGGTGTGTTTGCTATTTTTGAACGCTGTTTCCAAACTACGTAGAAAAGAGCAATGTAGGTTGGAACAATAATAACCAGCATTAAGGAAATTATGGCTATTATGAGATCCAGCAAACCTTCAGCAATTACTCCTTTGGGATGCACCACAATAGCTTTTTCATCTTTCAAGACAAAAATAATGCCAAGCACGGCTAGTGCGGCAAACAAACCCAATAAAATTTTTAGCCAATTTTTTTTTTCCATAATTTTATATGATATTATTGCCTGGTTTATGTCAACAAAAATATCTCAAAAATATCCTTAACTTTGTTGTGACAGTATTTCCACTAGACAGATTTTAACTTATGGGTTATAGTAATTACCATATAAATTGCTCTTTTAAGCTCAGATGAACAATGAATTTTGCTTATGCAACAAGCGCATATTGTTTTTCCCCCTTTAAAATACATTGATTTTACAAATAGTGTTTACAAAATTTGCAACAATAAAAATGGAGATTCTTCATGCGACGTGAATCATGGCGTAATCGAGCAGGTTTTGCTTTAGCAGCTATAGGCTCAGCTGTAGGTTTAGCGAGTATTGTCCGTTTCCCCTACCTCGTTGCAGATCACGGTGGAGCCGCATTTATTTTTGTCTATCTCTTAAGCCTTTTTATAATCGGTATTCCGATTCTTATTTCCGAAGTAACTTTGGGACGTGCAACCCAAAAAAATTGCTATGCCGCAATTGCTAATACAGGAAAAGAACCTTTTTGGAAAGGTGCCGGAGCTTGGGTGTTGCTAACAGCATTGCTTGTTAGCGCATTTTATAGCGCTTTATCCGGTTGGATTTGCGGCTATTTAGTTGAGGCGCTCTTTAATCGACTGCAATCACTTCACACCTCTGAACTTGCAACTGTGCATTTTAAAGAACTTCTTGGATCTCCTTTATGGGGTTTAAGCTACCACTTTGTATTTCTAACTTTAAGTGTGGGCCTGGTTTATGCAGGTTTGCGTCAAGGAATTGAGAGAGGATGCAAAATTCTGATGCCGATTTTGTTTGTTACTCTACTCATTTTAGTTATCAAAGGATTATCATTAGATAACTCTTCAAGTGCTTTAGAATATTTGTTTAAGCCGGATTGGTCTTTGATTACACCTAGCGCTATCCTAATGGCTTTGGGCCAATCCTTTTTTACACTGAGTCTTGGCCAGGGCACAATGATCACTTACGGCAGTTATTTGCCTAAAAACTCACCTTACATGGGGAGTTGTGTCGCAGTAGCCTTATCCGTTGTTCTTGTCTCTATTTTGTCTGCTATCGCTGTTTTTACAATTGTATTTTCTGCAGGAATACAGCCAGAAGGCGGCCTGGGTCTTATGTTTCAAACTCTACCGGTTGTTTTTAGCAATATGGTTGGTGGGCATATATTAGCCATGAGCTTCTTTTTACTAGTAGCGTTGGCTGCACTTACCTCGGAGATCTCGGCTTTGGAACCTGTAATCGCCTACTTAGTCGATGAACGCGGCTGGCCGCGCAAGAAAGCTGCCTTGGCTACCGGTGCGATGGCTTTCATGATTGGTGTTCCTTGTGCTTTGTCGACAAGTTTGCTTTCAGACTGGACTCTTGGGGGTAAAAATATACTCGAGCTCTTTGACTTGGTTGCCACGACAATTTTAGTTCCTATTGGTGGACTTTTAGGAGTGCTTTTGGTAGCTTGGCGTTGGGGATTTAATTTTGCTTTTAAAGATATTGCCAGTGAAAATGGAAGTTTTACGAAGCGTCAAGCAATATATTATTACTTAAAGATTTGCTTAAAGTATTTGGCTCCGGCGTTGATTTTGATTATTTTTATCAGTAATCTAAGCTTGTTTCAGCAGTAGTTTAGTCGTATGTGCCGAAAGCAATGCCCTAGCATAAGTTAAAGTGGTGGTAACTTTGCTGATTTTCAGTTCCCGCTACGGGGGGATAGAACATCGTTAATTTACTGCTAAATTAGAATCTAGAAAAGCCATTCATGCTCCTATCCCCCGGCAGGGGGAACTGTTAATGGCCCCGGGTGCAGCGATAGCGG
>JACDDG010000484.1 GCA_013817115.1 Parachlamydiaceae bacterium
GTATTAGCAAATCAAATGGTCTTAATGAGCGTCATATTTTGCATCTTCCTGCGTTTTCTTCGCTCTTACTGGACACAGAGAGCTTTAAATCTCAGATCTTTTCGCAGCACGGAGCTGAAGTACAAAAATATTCAAGTAAGTTGCACAGTGCGTTTAAAATTGTAGAGCAAAATCTTAAAGGTGATTTTAATAGAGAAGTGGTGATCGACCCGTTGCTTTTTATAAATCGAAATAAGGAAGGGCATTTGATTAAGATATTGCAGAACAATGAAGATGAGGTTTCGAAACTTATACGGTGTTCGAAATGCATATTGCCAGAAACCTTTCCATTTATACACCTTGACTCCTTAGGAATTTGCAACTATTGCCATAATCACAGGCCGAAAGCACAGATTCACTCATTTGACAAGCTTAAGGAACTTGTTGAACCATATCGGAAAAAAAATGGGCAGGCTGATTGTATTGTTCCTTTTAGCGGTGGTCGCGATAGCACCTATTCACTGCACATTGTGAAAAAGGAATTGAATTTAAATCCGATTGCTTTTACATATGACTGGGGTATGGTTACTGACCTCGCTAGGCGTAATATTGCGAGAGCATGCGGTAAACTTGGCGTCGAAAACATTGTTGTATCTGCAGATATAAAGTGGAAACGGGCGAACATCAAAGCTAATATAGTTGCGTGGCTTAAAAAACCGGACCTGGGAATGATACCACTTTTTATGGCTGGGGATAAATACTTTTTCTACTACTGTGAACAAGTGAAGAAACAGACTGGTATTGATTTAAATATTTGGGGAATTAATAATCTCGAGAACACCGATTTTAAAACAGGCTTTGCTGGATTAGCTCCTAAATTTGATAAAGAGAGAATCTATTCAATAAGCTTACGTAATCAGCTGAAGCTTTTTGGTTTTGTATTTCGTAATCTTGCAGCAAGTCCTGGATACATCAATCAATCAATGTTTGACAGCCTCGGTTCGTTCGCTGTCCGTTACCTGACAAGCAAAAAGGACTATTTTCATCTATTTGACTATTATAAATGGGACGAACAGGAACTTGAATCGCTCATAAAGAATGAGTACAAGTGGGAAAAAGCAATTGATACAAATTCTACCTGGAGAATAGGTGACGGAACAGCAAGCTTTTACAATTACATATATTATACAGTTGCTGGCTTTACCGAGAACGATACTTTCAGGAGCAATCAGATACGGGAGGGCTTAATTTCACGCAGCGAAGCGCTTAAAAAGATATCAGTAGAAAATCGTGTACGTTATGAGACATTAAGGTGGTATTTTGAAATCGTGGGACTGGATTTTAAGGAAGTTATTACTGTAATTAACGACATTCCTAAGCTATATAAAGTCCCATAGATGTTAATTCTTTCAGTTTACTCACCGATTGATACGTTGCAATCATTTTGACCGTTATTGTACAATTATCCTCAATTTTTTTAGTTTGAAGTACCTATCTTAGCTAATCTTGCTGACCCAACAACATACTTTTAATGAAGAACCTTGTAGCTAAACTTTCAGGTCTTCCCGCCTACGAATATATTTCCAAATATGTCGATCCCGAGTCGGCGGACACATTTGTTGTGCATACAACTAATGATTTTAATATCCTTAATAATCCTAATAAATTAAAAGCAATCATTAATCTCAGTAAGGTTAATGATATCAGATTTATAAACAAGTTTTTTGAAAGCATAAACTCCAGACTTGAGAATGGCGATCTTTTTATTTGCCGCTTTGAAACATTTACTGCGAGAAAGAAACGGAAACCTATTGGCCGCGTACCTGTAATTGGTCTTATATATTTTGTTTTTGAGTTTATTTTCATGAGGGTATTTCCAAAACTTCCTGCTTTAAAAAAACTCTATTTTTTTGTCACGAGAGGTCATAACCGCCTTTTATCTAAAGCTGAGACATTAGGTCGTTTAGTAAGTTGCGGCTTTGAGATTGAAAATTTTCAGAGTTTTGGTGGCTTGACATATGTAGTCACCAAAAAGATAAAAGAACCTGTGTTTGATATGAGCCCTAGTTACGGTCTACTTTATAGGATGCCGCGAATGAGTAAGAATGGTAAAATGATTAAGGTGTATAAATTCAGGACTATGCACCCATACGCCGAATATTTACAGGATTATATCTTAAGAGTTAACGGATATGCCGATTCCGGCAAACCTGCCGATGATTTTAGATTAACTCCATGGGGCAAAAT
>JACDDG010000083.1:0-5447 GCA_013817115.1 Parachlamydiaceae bacterium
CCCCATATATGAATATTGGGTCATTTTTGATCATTTAACCCCGGGCACTTTGGCGAAGTTTTATTGTAAGCGGATTTGCAAGACACAGTACTAGCCTGCATCACCCTTGTGTTCTCTACGCCTCCACATCATCTGAGTCTCCGGGCTGAAGCGCCTGTGCCTTCGAAAATCAGGCCGTAATGTACGCCGTAATGTCCTACCACGGATTGCTGGGGTCATTTTTAGCGCATACGCAGAGACGGAAGGCTAGGGAGACTGCGAATATTAAACGCCATAGTTTTTTTATTAAACACAAAGCGGAGTAGCGGGGGGCCCTCACATATAATAGAAATACCAATTTAATGAACACTTTAAAACCAACATGTTACATCTTTATGTCCTTGAGAAGTAAATTGAAAAAAGTTCTAATTTGAAAATCATTTTTTTGCGTTATTTTGCCACCAAATTACAAAATTCACATTTAGAAATCTACAAGCAGGCTTGAATTAAGGGTCTGTGAAGCGACAACAGCTTTTTCTAATGGCAAACCATTAACTGATTCAATACCTTCACGAGCTAATTCTTTCATAAGAATTAATCTATCATCTTCAGTCCACACAACCAGCTTTTTGATATAGCTGCCTGAAATTGAATTCTCAAACATTGTCTCATTTAAAAAGCTTTTTTCTTTTGCAAGTTTTGTGATACCCTCATGAAATCCTTTTCTATCAAGCATTCTGGTATGACCTTGATAATTGAAAATCGGGTATTGCTTTTCCGCCCACATAAAGCGTTGCTTAAATTGCGGATTTCTTAAGCCTCCCCTATCTTCCAAATAGGTATAAGGTAATCTTTCGAAAGCCTGCAGATCCAAAAGAACCAAAACAGGACCTGTGATTGCAAATTTACTTAATTCCGTATTGTCTTTAAAATAGTTATCTGTAAAAATGCGCGTAAATACTTGATTTGCAGAACCTGTTTTATAATTATAAACCGGTGCACAACCCAGACCCAAAATGCCTCTACTGAACCTCTCTTGAGAAGATAACATGGAATCTTTTAAGATTTTCGCTACGACCTGAGCAGTAGACTTCATCATACCTGCGTGAATAAACGAACCTAAAGCACGAGCGCCTAGGTTATAAGCTTCTATTTTAAGCGTTGGATTAACATATTCAAAATTTCCAGGCCCCACTTGTTTGAGAACCATATTTTTAATATCTGCATCAACGATTTTTTTCTGTTCATCTGACAATTTGTTATAACATTCGTCAGGACTATCTTTGAATTTTTCCTGAGATACAGGTTCAAAAACTAGTTCCGGAAATCTAAATGTTAAGACGCGTGCCAAAAGCTCTTGATTGATATCATCATCAGTAGATTCACATAGCGCCTCAGGCATACCAAGACTGCAGAAAATTTTATGCAATTGGTTTAAATCACTTCCGGCTTTCATGCGAATCCGAAGATGTTTGTATTCATTATAGTATGTCTGTTGATTGCCAACTAAAACTTCTGATTCTGATTCGATGCCATCAGTGTTAAAAGTCACTTTAAAGTCAGTTCCAATCTTTAGGCTATTTTTGCTATCGTATTGATTTTTAACAAAATCTTTCTTTAAAAATTTTGCGTCTACAGTTTTGACAGAAGCCTGCGGGTTTTCTTTCAGCAAATTTAAATATTTTGTAAAATCCAAACGTGCTTTAGAAGTTAGCTCCACACTAACCTCAATCCATTTCTCTCCGTCAATGTTTAAATTGCAAAGTCTCAATTTTCTTCTACTGAAAGAAGAAGATCCCATTAGAAAATAAACAGGTGAAGGAATCATTTTCTCTTGCTTAATAATTTCACTAAAAGGTGTCGTAGAATCTAAAATGATATCAGCTGCTGCCGCACCCAATACCTGTTGGACTCTTTCTTTTTCTCCCAATTTCAGATAGATATCAGCTGCTTTTTTGTAGGCTAAGGCTGCTATAATCGGTAATTGGTAATCACGACGTTCTTCATTAGTATTCTTAAAATTTAACAATAAATCAGCAGCATGCTTACAAATTAATTCAGCAAATTCAGCATTATGATTTTCATCAGGATTTTTAAGAAGCTTTTGAATTTCGAGATCCTTGTTTTCACGAAGGAGTGATGCAGCAGAATTAAGTCTTGCAAGTAACTCACTTCCAATTATTCCACAGATCTCTTTATCTTTTTGGTTTTTCTGATTTAATTTACTAGCAACTTCTCTAATTTGTTCAAGTGAAATCTTCTCCAACTGCCCTAATTTTATCCAATCGTTAGCAGTCTCTCGAGCTCTTTCATGCTCACTTTTAAAAGAATTATCTTTCTTGATCTGACTCTCAACCAATATATGGTTAATTAATGGGAATTCTACAGAATTGATTTTACCTAAAATTTGCGAATAATAATTAGTATCTTCCTTAGAAAATTGCAAACGGGCTTTTTTCTTATGCGTCTTAAAAATCAGAGCATTCATTTCTGTCCGCACGAACTCAAGCTCTTTCAAGAAGTCCCCGTAGGTTAGACCATGTTTCAAAACTGCATTACGGTCGCCTTTAGCAATTTCTTTCATCTCATTATAAATATCTAAGTATTTCGCTGAGTCATCGAAAGCACGTCGATCTTGTGAACCTTTCTTCAAGTCGATTCTAGGGTATTCGGCACAATCAGCATTTTGGACACATTTTGCTATAAAACTTTTGGTAGACAGATTTTTATTATCTTTATGCGCAATTGCATCTCTGCATTCTTCTATTTTTTCTTCTTTGATCCCCATCTCGCCTAAAATAGTTACTGTATTTTCAGCCGATTGATCATCCCATAAATCCGTGCCTTCAGTTTGTCGGCCACTATCGTGACCCGCAGCTGCAGCCTGAGCTAAATAAATATCCTGGAGTGTTGGATCAAGTTCCGGATGGTACTTTTTATATAAATAACCAAAAACTCCGGCAAAAATTGCTGCTCTTACACAATGATCTGAACCATGATGCTTCCGGGGATCATTAGGGATAAATGTAGCTTGGCCATCTTTGGTAAAGATTTTTAAATCAACCACCATTTTTCCGTAAAGGCCAGTAGAAAGCTTACCGTGAGGATGAGCAAATTTATTATTTACTTCCAATTTTTGTTCAATTGTTAGCGATGACCATTTTACCATGCCACCATTAAAGGGCACTTCCACATCTGCTTTTGGAGGCAGAGGTTTGCTATAAAATTTTCCAACAAAATCTTGAACCACTAACTGAATTTTTTTTGAAGTTATTGATGCGGATGGCTGTTTTATCGGGCTCCTTTTTTTGAGAACAGCTTGACCGAATAAGTCATTTACTTTGTGGACAGATTTAAAGTTCGCGTTAATCTTCTTTTGAAGATCAATTTTTGAAACTTTTTTTGAGTTCCAAAAGTAAGAAATGATGTGAGGAACCCCAAAAAAAAGTAATAGGAAACATGACGCGACAGTAGCAACCATCCGTTCAGTGAAAGTTAATTCTCTGGACGCAGGATCTAATATATACTTGGAAAAAAAGGTATTTACGTTTAATATTCTCATGATTATCTCTTTATTTATTTTATGCAGTTTAACCTATGCAACAGACATTTATGCAGCAAATAACTTTTTAAATTCTTCTTTCCTTGTCTCTGAGTAAAGATTCGCAGAGTCGCTGTCTGGAGGCAAGATGTGCATATTTGGCTGACCCTTATATTCGTGAACATCTGTACTGTTCTGCTCCAATTGCCACTTAATAAATAATGATGAATGTTGGATTTTAGAAGCATTTTCATCCGTCCAACTTTTAAGTAAAACTTGGAAACTATTCATATGGCTTAGACTTCCCAAATCATCTTCAGGCTTAATGTTCGTATTTTCACTTTTGCTTTCTTTGGTTTTAGTTGGATTTGTTCCCATAGACCCTCCTAAAGACCAAACCAATAAATTGCGAAGAAGAACACCCATTTTTTTTGGTACAAAAAAGACAATATTTCCTATAAATGTAAAAATGGCCTTAACAACTTGTGGAATTACTCCTGCAATCGAAGCTTTTATAGCTGTAATTTTTCTTTGAGACCACTCTAAAAATTTACCAATTACAGGAACGTTTTTAATATCAGGTAAAGCTCTATGAATCCAGGTCGACAAGGGGACTTGAATATTTAACTTAATTCCTGTTACTGCTTCTAAAACATGACACCCTAGTTGAGCGCAATTTTGTTTTAAAAGATTAAAACGAAGAGATGAAGCTCGATATTTATTTAACTGATCCAAAATTGCATTCGCTCTGTCTTCTTTCACAGGTATATTTGTAGTAATCCTTCCGCAATGTGGACGCAACTCTACGTGATCCATAGTCATCGGCTGCCCATTAAAGGTTTGCAAGAAATGCATATTACCGCCCCCTTTAGTTGAATCTTCTGCATGAGGCAAACCAAAACCAGTAGAGTAAACTGTTCCATCCGGAAAAATCATACGAATTCCAACGTGTACACCCCATTGCGCATTAAGATTACCCTTCATGCCTTCATATTTAAGGGAATGCGGATTGGTTATAAGCTGAATGACGCAATTTTGTTTTTGAGGATCTTGACTGTTGTCTAGGGTCAATCCATTATATTGTCTAGCACGAGTTAAAAGAGCACTCATTTCGTCATCTGAAAGTTTCAGTACAGGTTGCAATTTAACATTTTGCTGCGGAAAATTTTCTTTGTCAGCATTGATATGATGATAATATCGATCGATTGGTACTAACCCGTCCTTAAAATAGTTCCACCGTTCCGTAGATTTTTCACGACTCTCTAACTCACCTTCCTCGCTATTCCATGTCAAAGCTTCTCTAAGCTTCTTTACAGGAATCCACTCTCCTTCTTTTTTAATCAAAAGGCCAGTTTCATCTTGTTTTATCACATGATCAACAGATCCAGATCCTGTGGAATTCTGCAATCCTATAATAGAGTAAATTAGATTTGTTTTCACTAAAAATTGAACGTCATCAAAAAAATGAGGTTTTTTATGCTGATGTACATCTACAACACCTTCTAGGTTATCTACAGGAATATTTGGCTCTGTGACAGTGCTCGCAGCCTGATCGAGCTTAAAAAAACGATCTAGAGTAAGAAGTTCATCATTCAACTTCAAATTATTCCATTTTGAGATTACGCTTGCCTTTTCTACAAACGATGATACAAGACAGTGTTCTACTGTTTCCTTGCCGAATTTTAGTTTTTGTAAGGATTTCAAATTTCTTGAATCTTTGGAATAAGTGCGAGCTAATTTCAACAAAGTGTCTTCACAATTTTCATTATTTTGAGCACGCTTACACATTTTAAAAAGTTTAGCTACTATTTCGGGGTTAACCCTTAATTTCTGCCCGACACTCTTGCTAATATTAATTATTTCATTTTTTTCGATCTTCTGTTCGTGTCTCAGTGAGGCCTTAAAGACTATCAAAGGATCATAATTG
>JACDDG010000083.1:5457-8827 GCA_013817115.1 Parachlamydiaceae bacterium
CAACAAACGACTGAACATTTTTGGAAAAGTTGAATTACCGGTATGAATGATAGATTGACGATCGACATAATGCAAATTTATATTTTCAACTTTAGAGAACATTCTTAACCACCTTTAACTTTAATTTAATAATTGTGCAACTCGCTAGGGAGCTAAAATTAACTTTTTTTAGTTTATATGAAATGATTATCATAGAAAATCTATTCTTTTTGTGCAACATCTTATTAAATGATTGTTGCTTCATTGGTTTGATGATAAAAGGGAAGGGAGAGGTATACCGAAGAGCTTTCAAATCTTGGTTTTTGGCAAAAAGAAAGCTTCCGGGATTAAGCGATCAAAAATGACCCCATATTATAATACTGGGTCATTTTTGGTCGCTTAATCCCGAGGCCTTCTCAAAGCCAAAAATCCAAAATTTGAACGCTCTTCGGTATAAAACGAAGAAGGCAATTAAGTTAAAGCTTTGAAAAAAAAGGAGGGATTATATTTTAGAAGGAGATTGTCTAAGGAAAAAGGGTTGTGGGAGTTGTTAAATTAAGATAAATATAATAATTATTTTAAATAATTAATTAAAATTTTATTTCTGCTTGTTCTTCAATGCTCCCAGTATTTACCATAGCCTTGTGAAGCCCTCGGAACTGCACTTCGAGGCTGACAGAAAATTGAGCGGGTGGCTTTTTAAATTTTCAAAATTTGCTAAAAATCCACTTCTACTCAATTTCCTGTCAGCCTCTTCAGCTGGCCTGAAACGTGTCAGTCCTCAGGGATTTAAGTTTTCGATGTGCTTAGGCTACGTCTTGATCAGAACTTGAAGCAAAAACTACCATTAGTCATCTATTTTCACTAGTACCCAATTTTGTATGGGGCCTTCGGGAAATGTCAACTGAATACTAGAGACATCTTGAGTCAAATTGTATAGCCCTGAGCTCATTTCCGGCGCAGCATTTTCTCCTTGTACACGCCAGTACACTTGCTGCGAATCTCGATCTACATAACCCTCTAAGAGAAAACTTCGATTTGTTGTAGAGTTATAGTATGTTCCGGAAAGATCACCCTCTTTGTCTATGAATAATTCCATAAAAATGTCTGAATTGGAAGCCCGGTTTTCATCAGAACCTAATGCAAAAATCCCTAATGGCAACAAATCGAATGCAGGATTCGCAAAGTAGTCATACTGTCCTGGAGCATTATCATAATATCCATATGGATAACCATAACTTCCAAGATTATTGCCATAAATATTTCCATAGAAATCCAAACCTCCATAACCATTATAATCTTGCCAATTAGCTCCTAGTGGAAGCGCATATCCATTATCATAGTAGTAAGGATATACTGAAGAGCCCCATCCTAGCCAATCATTCACATTATTCCATCGTGTTCCGCCCCACCTATAATTATTGTATTGGATGTTATTATGATGATGATGATGCCGGTGTTTTTTTGATTTTTCAGAATACCAATTTTTATAATTTGGATTGCTATTTTTAATTTCAGAAGCTACACTTTTGTTTGATTCTTTTTGATAATTACCTCTTTGACGGTAGGAATTCTTGTAATCTCTAGTTTTTTGATTTATTTCATCTTGATTAGTAGATCTTCTTTGGTCTCGAAACTTCTTGGCGGATCCTTTTAATTCATCGCGATTTGGTTTTGAATAACGATAATTTTGATTCACATTATTTTGAGAATTCCTAACTTTCTTATCCCCCTGCCGACTATCTCTTTGGTTTTCACCGCCTCCACCGCCACTTTGCCGAGTATTCTGAGAGGTTCGAGGGGCCTGCGTCGGCTGTTGCCGTTGTTGTTGTTGTTGTTGTTGTTGTTGTTGTTGTTGTTGTTGTTGTTGTTGTTGTTGTTGTTCTTGTTGTCGTTGTTGTTTTTGCTGTTGCTGCTGCTGTTGTTGTTGTTGTTGTTGTTGTTGTTTTTGCTGCTGCTGTTGTTGTTGTTGTTGTTTTTGCTGCTGTTGGGGTCTACCTCCAGCTGGACTCATGTCTTTGCGATCTTT
Source organism: Parachlamydiaceae bacterium (assembly GCA_013817115.1). Taxonomy (GTDB): domain Bacteria; phylum Chlamydiota; class Chlamydiia; order Chlamydiales; family Parachlamydiaceae; genus JACCRY01. The sequence goes on from JACDDG010000083.1 coordinate 7,466, forward strand.
ATCACCGCCACCTCGTCTACCTTCTCCCCCGCCGCCTCTACCATCTTTGCCTCCACGGTCTCCACGATCTTTACGTTCCCCGCGATCTTTACGTTCTCCTCGATCGCTCTTGGGTTTTTTGTCATCATCTGCTCCAAGAGTTGAAATTGAAGCTATTGTTATTAGCGAGAGAATGAAATTAAAAAAATTTCGCATATGACCTCAAATCTAAAATGAATTGAATGAATATAAGTACATCAAAAATCCAGCTATACCAAATTATTCGAATTGCTTGCAAATCTTTAAAATTGAAAAAAATGTCCGGGATTAAGGGTGATTTTGTCCTTTATAAGTCAATAAAAGCAAAGATCAATATTTCAACAACATATAGCACTAGTATAAGTAAGATACCTCTTATATTATCACTACCTTTTGTTGGTGCCAACCACCAACTCATCCAGCGAATCATAAGCGGCATCAACGGCCATGTCACCAAACTAACACTGATCACATTCCCTATATACCGAAGTGCGTCCAAATTTTGGTTTTTGGCAAAGAGAAAGCTCCCGCGATAAAGCGATAGAAAATGACCCCATATTATAATATTGAGTCGTTTTCGAACGCTTTATCCGGGGCTTTCTCAAAGCCAAAAATCCAAAATTTGAACGCTCTTCGGTTTACCATTAAAATTCCACTTCTTGAATTCCTGACTTGAAGACAAAAGAAAACTTATGCTAAAATGTCATTTAATAAAAAAAAATAAGGGAAAGAAAATGAAACTACCAATCGCCTATTATGGTCATCCCATATTGAGAAAAAAAGCAGCTTTAATTGGCACCATTTCGCACGAAATACAGCATCTTGTTAAAGATATGATTGAAACGATGATAACATCGAAGGGAGTTGGTCTTGCGGCCCCTCAAGTCCATCATTCATTATCTTTATTTATCGCTTGCCTTATTGAAGAAGATGATGAAGAAGAAATCGAGCAAAGCAAGATTCGGGTTTTTATTAATCCAAAAATTTTAGACTTTAGCCATGAGCAATGGACTCAATCTGAAGGTTGCCTTTCTATTCCAAGAATTTTTAGGGATGTCGATCGACCAATAAGTATAAAGATAACAGCTTTAGATTTATCAGGACATGCATTTACAGAAGAATTTCAAGGCTATAGTGCGCGCGTGATCCTTCATGAGATGGATCATCTGCATGGAGTGCTCTTTATAGATCGTCTACCGAGTAAACAGCGCAAAGCTCTTGAAATACAACTTCGCGCCATCAAAAAAAAATTTCATTCCTCGACCATTTCTGCTGACATGGGTCGATTGGTTACTTTCGAATGAGCCATTGAAGCTGTCCACATTGAAAGCAAAACACATGAAC
>JACDDG010000485.1 GCA_013817115.1 Parachlamydiaceae bacterium
GTATAACAGTTCCCCCTACCGGGTGATAAGAGCATGAATGGCTTTCCAGCTTCTAATGAGCCTTTTATTAACAATGCTCTATCACCCGGCAAGGGGGCTGTTAAAGGCTGTTCTCTAAATATTTTTGCGAAGAATTCTGCCTACTAACGTTTGAAAAAACACACAATATTAATGTTTTAAAATGAGTTTGTTATGAATATTTTTCCTGAAAATTCTCAAGTTGATCCAGAACCGGACCCTGATTCATCCTTTTTAGGCAGCTCTGAAGATCGTGATATTTTGCTGCATCGCGATGCACATTTCGGCGGAGACTTTGACACAATGATCGAATATTACGAAGCAGAAGGCAAAGGGATGATGCAAGAATTTGAATTCTCACGTATCCGAGAACTTGCTGACTATGAAACTGCCACCGGAGTTAATCTGGCGAGTCAAATACTGACCGGACCGGATGCTGAGAAAATTAAAGCCGCAAGAAAAGCTTATAATTCTCTACGAGAACTTTATAGCGTTAAAAATTCAAAAGACCCTAAGCCTCTGCTTTTGGCTGATCTTGTTTTGTCAGAAGAAGAATGGCCCCAAAAAGAAATTGATGCCATTGTTGAGCAGAAAACCGCAATAGTCCCTCTTTTAATCAGTCTTTTACGCTCAGAAGATTTTTATGACGCCCTTTTCCCAGGTTATGGACAAGCTCCAACCTTAGCTGCTCGTTGCTTAGGATTAATCGGCGATAAAAGAGCCATGATCTCGCTTTTTGAAGCCATTGGTGAAGCCAACTTCTTTTCTGAGGATTATTTACTTGATGGTCTTAAAAATATTGGAGATCCCGCTAAAGAATTTCTTCTCAAAATCTTACATTCTGAACCTCTCAATTTTGACAATGAACGAGCTGCTATCGCACTAGTTCGCTTTAGAGATGAACCGGGGGTTGCTGAAACTTGCCTAAAAATGCTACTAAAACCTGTTGTTTGGAAAGATCCCAACTTGTCACTTCACTTGATTTTAGCTTGCGAAGGCTTAAAGGAACCAAAATTACAAGAAGAATTTTGTAAATTGGAAACTCAGCCGGGTTTCCCGAAAATGCTCTTCCAGGACATCAAATTAATTGCCAAAACTTTTTCCAAGCAATATTAAATAAGTTGCTAGCTAATCTAAAGGCTTATACCGAAGAGCATTCCAATTTTGGTTTTGGCAAAGAAAAAGCTCCCGCGATTAAACGATCAAAAACGGACCCATATTATAATATTGGGTCGTTTTTGATCGTTTAATCCCGGGGCTTTCTCAAAGCCAAAAATCCAAAATTTGGACGCACTTCGGTATAAGCCTTTCATCTTTTCCTTAATCTCCTTTCGTTTATTTGTTTTACATTCTAAAGTAATTTTACTAAAGTTATCTTTATTCGATATTAAGGATTTGCTTGATTTTTAAATCTAGAATAGCTATAATGAATTGTGCATATGATAAAATTGTCAATTAATTCGCTTTGGCGTTTTTATAAATTAATATAATCTAAAGAGGATAATATGAATCCAGTTCAAACTAGACTTCAGACAGGGGCCCATGATTGTTCGACTATGGAAAAAATCGCTGATGCATTACTTTTCTTACCGAGCGTTATGTGGAAAGAGCGTAAGGTTACTTTCAACGCAGATTGTAATAATGTGACAATGGAAGATTTTAACAGCTTTACCAATAACATTGAACATATGGGAATAAATCTTGGAGTCAAAGGCTTTGCAGGAGCTATAGTTTCAGTGCTGGTTTCGGCGACTTATGCTGTCGGTGCAGTTGTAGCTGCACCTTTACTTGCTGCTGGATTAGCTCTCAAAGAAGCTTCTTTCAAAGAGAACAAATCAAAAAACTATCATAATCTAATAGCAAGCTCTTCAAAGCTTGTAGAAATGCAAAAGAAAAAAGATTATTTAGAAGAAGAATTAAAAAATTCTAATGTCCCGACTATTGCCCTTATTGAAAAACTTCATACTTTGATTAATGAAGAAAATGACAATACAAAAAAGCTAATGAAAACAATGAAAAAAGGCATCGATAGTTTTTCTAAATTTCTGGCTCTCGCTCAAGATTATGATAAAGTTAAACTTGAACTTGAAGAACTTCAAAATAAAAGAAAGTTGCTTGCTTAGGATATACCGAAGTGCGTCCAAATTTTGGATTTTTTGCTTTGAGAAAGCCTCGCGATTAAGCGATCAAAAATGACCCAATAT
>JACDDG010000486.1 GCA_013817115.1 Parachlamydiaceae bacterium
AGCTCCCGCGATTAAGCGATCAAAAACGACCCCATATTATAATATTGGGTCATTTTTGATCGCTTAATCCCGGGGCTTTCTCAAAGCCAAAAATCCAAAATTTGGACGCACTTCGGTATAGATGAACGCACTTCGGTATAAAGAGTCTTATTTTTCTTCTGACTTCGCAATTTTGGCTAAACATCGCAAAAGTTCAGCAACGCTCCACGCCTGGGCAATGCAACCACGATGGATATGAGGGGGAGATGAATCAAATATCTCATTTACGTTCCCTATACAACTTTCGTCCAAATGTTTTAAGCAATCTTGTAAAAGAAAATTGATTTCATTTATTTTTTCAGGAAAGATGCGTATCCATGCATCAATGTATGAACCTAACAGCCAAGTCCAAATTGTACCTTGATGATAGGCCAAATCACGATCGAAAAGGGAGCCATTATAAGACATTTTATAGTCCGGATGTTCAGAGGCCAGTGTGCGCAATCCATAAGGGGTCAAAAGTTTATTTTGAATATGTGGCAATACAGTTTGCCAATATTCCTGATTTAACACTGGATAATCTAAGGAAATAGAAAAAAGTTGATTTGGGCGGCACGCAGGGTCATTCCCGGAAATTCCCTCTACTATATCATAAAGATACTCAGTTTTTGGATTCCAAAATTTTGTATTAAAATTTTGTTTACATTTATCGCTTATTTCTTGAAGTTCTTGAGCTTCCTGATATAGAAAAAATTTTTTCATCCAATCAATAACAATTCTTAATCCATTGTACCATAAGGCATTGATCTCCACTGCTTTTCCGCGGCGCGGAGTCACGACAAGATCTCCAACTTTTGCATCCATCCAAGTTAAAGCATAGCCTTGTTGGCCTTGAATGAGAAGCCCATCTTCAGGATCCATGTGAATGCCAAATAGCGTTCCATTAAGGTGAGCCTGAATAATTTCTTTAATTTTGGGAAAAAGAGCCTCTAAAAATGAATCATCATGAGTGTAGTCTAAATACCTCTTAAGTGCATGTAAAAACCATAAAGTTGCGTCTGAGGTATTGTATAGGCCCTCTGAATTTCCGTCTGGAAACATATTAGGTATAAGACCATTTTTTATATGGTGAGCAAAAACCCGTAATATTTCTTTTGCTTCTTGAAATCGACCCGTGACTAAATTTAACCCCTCTAAGGAAATCATTGTATCTCTGCCCCAATCATTAAACCAATGATAACCTGCTATTATTGTCCGAGCTTCTTCGCCGAGGGCCTGTAGTTTAGCGACATCAGCGGGTCGAGGAGGAGTGATAATAAATTGATCTGCAGCAAGAACTAATTCGCAAAAAGCTGCATTTTCTTTTAATAATGGATTCTTATCTGTTGCTAATTTTATAAGATTTTTTTTTCTTTCATTTTCTGCAAATACTATTTCATCAGGTGTAAATGAAGAAAATTTGTCAAATTCTTCTGTAGAGACCACATACGATACAACGTTATCAACACCTAAACTTAAAATATCCGAAAAATATCCGATACTTTTTAAATTTCCAATGAAGTCATAACCTCGTTCTTCTTCAATTCGATATATGAGATTATCCAGATGTTTTTCTTCTCCATTCCAAGGTGTTTTCCCCATTAACTTTAAAGAAGGGTAAAGATTTGAACTAATACAACATCCTTTATCAAAACTTTCCCAGCTCAAATCAATGAAAGGTAAATCTACAGGAGCCTCGTAGTGTTTTAAATTAAAATAGGGTCTGAATCGAATTTCTAAAGAACTAGGACCTTGAAGTAATTTGTAGCTAATTTTAAGAGTATTTTGCTGATAAATAAAACAAATATTTTTTTCCAAAACATATTTATCATAGACATAGGTCCATTGAGGAATTCCATTTATTAACGAGAAATCGATCAGCATAAATTCATTTTTGGCAGTACTGTTTTTTTGTTCTTGAGTAGAAAAAAATACTTCTGAATTATCCGGCAATATAACGCTATCTTGCAGGAAATTTAACATGATGATTCTACCTAGGGGAGGAGGAAATGAAGCAATAAGTAGGCCGTGATACTTGCGAGTAAGGCCTCCAGTGAGTGCTGTAGAAGCATAACCGCCTGTCCCGTTAGTCAATAACCATTCTTTATGGAATAAATTCTGATCATGACTTATTTTTATTGAGTGCGATAATGTTTCCATGTAAAGCCTTTATTGTTTTAAATTATTTTACAGGTTTGCT
>JACDDG010000487.1 GCA_013817115.1 Parachlamydiaceae bacterium
ACCTGATGAGGCGTTCTAAGCCATCCCTGTCCCAGGAATGGATTCTCACACTGGCATCTAGGGAAAAGCCACTATTTTCATAGGTTAGCATTTTTTCGATAGCTTCCTTCTCAAACCAGCCACGTTTACCAAAAAAATTTAGGACGCGTCTTTGGATTTCATCTTGGGTATCTAGGATGTCATCTTGCGTGAGAAATACTTCGTGAAATTCGAGCAGTTCTCCGTTAGTTCCAAAAATGCCGTCAGCTACGATGAGATGGACAGCGGCTAAAATGCGAGAGTGAGGAGTTATTTGGAGCATCGATTTTCCTCCCTAAGCAGGCCAGTAATTAGAGGGAAAAGCTGCTTTATATCACCGTGAAAAGCAACTGCAACTGCAACGCCTTGATGGTTTTGAATATTCACCTGTATTAGTTGTGAGTCATTGATAGATTGACATGGGAGCATCTTGACAAACTCTACATCGGAATCAAGGGCCGACTCTTTTTTTCGTTGTTTATGAGCTATAAGGCTGGGATGACACTTTATGGCCTGAGCGACTTCATTAACGCCGTATTTAGCAGCACATTGCAAGGCGTCATTCCAATATTGCTTTGGAACGTGTCGACGAGGGTTATTTGTTTTCCATGTGTTGAATCGCTCGCCGAGATCGCTGAGCTCCTCGATTGTAGACTTGAACGTCATGATTGCTCCTTTGGTTAGATAGAAAACAATCAAAATAGCGCAACGATTCGCTAGTCGTCACGCACTCTCTCAAAAAGGACACGTTCGATGAGTTCATTATGGGGAAAGTTATGAGTATGACGAACGCGGAAATGTACTGGAAAGAAAACTACATTATCGAACTTTCACAGATTCGAAAATTCGTTCAATTTCCAAAAAATAAAATTCACAATCCATCGGTAATTATCGCCTAAATGGTGGTAAAATCAAATCAACCCATTATACAATTAGAAGGGACAAAGGACAATGGGTAAGGCCTCGAGATAAAAAAGAATACAATTTCCTGGGGCATCTTATCTCCGAAACAGATGCAAAAGGTGCAATTACACTTTATACTCCAAATGATGCTGGCTTGCCTCTGAAAATCTCTTATCCAGATGGAACTAATGAAGAATTCCGCTATTCCATCTATGGTGAACTCCTCACAAAAACCCAAAGGAACGGCTCGAAAGTTCGTTATTCTTATGATGATTTCTCCAGGCCCATTGTAGAAGAGATCTTCGATCGCGCGGGGAAACCATTAAAAAAATGTAGCAAAAAATATTCAGGGCTCTTATTAGAGTATGAAACGGATGGGGAAGGATTACAAAAAAGTTATACGTATGATTACGCCGGAAGGGTTTCTGAAGTTCGTCAAGGCGATGCGTTAACTAAATATTTATATGACTCCCTTGGGCGACCCGTAGAAGAGCAACGCTTTTTTGGAAGTGGTGTGCTCGACTATATCGGTTGTTGGCAGTTTAAAATCAGCAGGCGAATTTATTGTAGGATCAGACCTTGTAACTGGAGAAGAAGCGAGTAGATGGATGGCAGCTGTTGGACTTGTCCCTGGTGGAAAGATAGCGGCAAGAGTTGGAAAAGTAGCGTTCAACGTTTCTAAGCGAGTAACTGGTGCTGTTTCTTCAATGTTTCGCCGTTCTAATTATTTGGATGGTTTATCCCGAAGTGGTAAAGCTCTTGATCGTTCTGGGCTTACAAAAGCAGGGAGAGCCTTAGATAAACATGGAAATCGATTTGATAGTTCATTTCCAAAGGCAACAGGTGACTCGGCAAGTAAGAATATGCAAGGGCAGTTTCAATTGGATGATATTTTGACTAATCCTCAATCTGCATCTTATCCAAATCGTACAGGCGGATGTGATATTTTTTCACCAGACGGAAGAGGCATTCGATTTGATGCAGATAATAATTTTACAGTTTTTTTACAACCAAGGAGACTTTAGATGGAATCAAAATTTAAAATAATAATGTCTAGCGATATAGATTATGATGAACTTTGTGCTGAAATTTATTATGAAAATCAATTTATTGCAATCATTAATCAAGAAAAAGGGCTTGAAAATTTGGAAATAGAAATTTATTGGCATGTCAGAAATATGGCCTAAATTTGAAATTTTACTGTCAATTTAAGTTTCTGCTTCCCTTCCAAGGTGATAATGGTGTAAACATATTCTTCAAAGTAAAGGAGAATAAATGGAATACAC
>JACDDG010000488.1 GCA_013817115.1 Parachlamydiaceae bacterium
TCCTTTTTCTGCATTGATTGACCTGTAGGTAAGGGTTTTATTATTAAATGAATTATCAAGGCTTCTACTTAGAGGAATGATATGTTCAATCTCAACTTCCGCACTAAAACAATCAGTTAGATTAATTGTCTTTCCTGTGTAAGGACACAAACGGCCACATTCTAACCATAATTTGTGTTTTAGTCTATCCTCTTTTTTAGTAATTTTTGAAAATGTTTTAAACTCTTTTATAAAAACTTCGTCATCTTCATTCATATTCATTTGAAGCCAGAGTTCATATTTCCCTATGATTGAATCATATTTCTGAATATCGTTTTTGAACCCTATTTTTTCTTTATTCTTTGTCAGAAAAGCAGCGTATTGATCTCTTAACTTATCTTTATCAGAATTTTTTCGACGTTCATTTTCTCTTTCCTGTCTTGGCTTTCTTAATTGTCTTGTAGACTCAATTCGTATCTCGAAGTGATCTCTATTGATATCTTTATATTGATCCAAAATAGCGTTTACAAGTTTAATTGATTTTGATAATGATCTTTCGACTACTGGATTTCTAAGTTCTTGATAAGATAGCTGCGAGATTTTCTCTTTTAGTTGAACTTTTGAACCAATAGTATTATCACTATTAATATAACCTCTTTCAACTGATTTTAAAGCTTCGTATTCATTCAATCCCTTACGCATTTCTGGGAGAATGGCTTTTAATACCTTACTGGAGTAAGAGCCGTAATCAGGCTGCAATCCAAATGTAATTAATTTATCTGCTTGTTCATGTGTAAAATTCCATTTAGTAGGTGCTGTTAAAATACACTTTAACCAATCATCTTCCTTGAATAGCCCATCTTTAGCAATATATAAATGATGCCACAATTCGAACAATTTACTTTCCTCTATCTCAACTTCTTTTTGATTTAAGTGTTCTTTTCTTTTTATTATTTGCCTTTTCAGATTGTGAAATATTTCTTCACCAAGAGCTTCTTTAAATGATGAATAGGTTATATTTCCAAATATTTTATTTTCAATTTGATCCTCGCCGATTACATCTGCATCTATTTTATCAATAAAGAAAATGTAATCGCCTATATTATTAATTAATCCTTTTTCATACAATAATTTAGAACACCAGTATTTATTTTCTTCTTTAATTTTTTTTGTTTCTTTTAAATACAACTCTTTATTCTCCATTAAAAACTCTGTTAATACAGGCAGCCATTCATTTTTTAGAGGAACTTTAAAAACATCTTCTGATGTTGATGAATAGCGTATTTGATGAAGTTTTTGGCGAATTCTAAATTCCTGAAACAATGGATGGCTTTTAGGGCAAGCTTTTTTAGCTTTACTTTTCCAGATACGTTTCTCTTTTATTTTTTCAACTCCATTTTCTAATTGATGTTTTTTCTCAATTTCAAAACGTCCACGTTCAAATTGACAATTTGATACGAATTTTTTTTGAGATTTGAGGGGTCTTTGATAGTAGATGCAATATTCCCGTATATGCCAAAAATTTGTTTTTTTAAACTCTTTTAAGGCTTGTATTCGTTCTTTATAAGGTTTTATTAAAATATTATCATATTCAGTTTTGCTTCCGGTCAAAACATCAGGGTAATGTTTTTTTTGAGCTTCCCAAATCAAGTCAAACTCATCAAGATACATTTGACGTTCTGTCGGTCTACCATTGTGACGTCGAATCCCGTTGCTATTGAACAAAACTAATTCCCCGTCAAGATATGCACGTTCATCGATTGGTTCATTATCATTGTGCCATTTATTCTCATCATAAAGCTTTTTAGCTTTTTCATGCATCTTAAAAAAATACTCACCAATTGTTTTGGCACTATTTTTTTCCATGAAACTTTTCAATTCATTAATTCCCTTTTTTATGATTCCCGTTTCCTTATCTGTAGAATCAATTTTTTTTGCGTTACTTTTAAATCCTCTGTATTTATTGAGTAAAATAAAAATTCTACCAATTTCACTTAAGGGTATTATATTTTTTGGGTCAATAGCATCGGCTCTTAATTTATACAATTCGTAAGACTGCTTTCCTTTAGCTTTATGATATTTGTTATAATCGGGAAGCATTCCTAAATTAGTTAACGCTAGTTTGAGATTTTCTCTTCTCATTTTAAAACGAAAGCGCATTCTACTTGCTCCTCGATATGAACGCCTTTGTTCATTTTTAGTTGTTTCTTTA